>CAYOGX010000676.1:0-3717 GCA_964403235.1 uncultured Planctomycetales bacterium
AGTCGAGCAGGATGACCGACCGCAGGTTCGTCTCCTCGATGTACTGCTTGATGTAGTAGCGGTCGCTCTTGGCGTAGACGCGCCAGTCGAGGTCGCGGATGTCGTCGCCGGGCACGTACTGGCGATGCTCGGCGAACTCGACACTGAAGCCCTTGTACGGGCTGCGGTGGCGGCCGGAGACGAAGCCCTCCACCAGGCCGCGGGCGATGAGTTCCAGCCGGTGGATCTTGGCCAGCGCGTCGGGGTCCAGCAGGCGCATGTAGTCCTGCGGGCCGGTGTCGAACGGGATCTTGGCCATGGGCGGCGGTGGCTCCGTGTGAGCGGTCGGTCCTGGTTCCTGTGTGCGACGGCCCCGGCGCGGGTCAGGCGATGGCGGCCTCGGCCGTGGGGCGGACCTCGGCGAGCAGCCGCTCGACGACGTCGTCGGCCGCAATGCCCGCGGCTTCGGCGTTGAACGTCGTGATGACCCGGTGGCGCATGACCGGCAGGGCGATGGCCCGGACGTCCTCGGTGGTGGCGTGGTACCTGCCGTGCAGGATCGCGCGGGCCTTGGCGGCCAGGATGAGGTAGATGCCGGCCCGTGGGCCGGCGCCCCACTGGACGAGTTCGTTGACGAACGGCCGGGCCTCGGGCCGGTTCGGCCGCGATGCCCGGGCCAGGTCGCGGGCGTATTGGACGACGTGGTCCGCTACGGGCACCCGGCGGACGATGCCCTGGAGGCGGACGATGTCCTCGCCGGTCAGGGTCGGCTCCAGCACGGCCTCGTAGGTGCCGGTGACCTGCTTGATGATGTCCATTTCCTCCTGGGAGCCGGGGTAGTCGACCAGGATGTTGAACATGAATCGGTCGAGTTGGGCCTCGGGCAGGGGGTACGTGCCCTCCTGCTCGATCGGGTTCTGGGTGGCGAGGACGAAGAAGGGGTCGGGCAGGGCGTAGGTCGTTTCGCCGCACGTGACCATGTGTTCCTGCATGGCCTCGAGGAGGGCGGCCTGGGTCTTGGGCGGCGTCCGGTTAATCTCGTCGGCCAGGATCATGTTCGAGAAGATCGGGCCGTGCACGAACCGGAAGACGCGTTTGCCGGTCGTCCGGTCCTCCTCCAGCACGTCCGTGCCGGTGATGTCCGAGGGCATGAGGTCCGGCGTGAACTGGATGCGTTTGAACGTCAGGTGCAGGAGTTGCGAGATCGTGCTGATCAGCAGCGTCTTGGCCAGCCCCGGCACGCCGACGAGCAACCCGTGTCCGCGGCAGAAGATGGCGACCATCACCTGCTCGATGACGTCCGTCTGGCCGACGATGACCCGACCGATGTCGCTGCACATCTGTTCGTAGGCCGACGCGAGGGCCTTGACGGCCTCGATGTCATCCTCGGCGGTGATATGGGGCTGGACCTGCTCCTCGGGACCCCGGTTCGGTGTATCGGTCATGAGTCGGCCTCCAGCGAGTCGGATGAGGTGCGAATGACCGGCCCGACGGGCGCACACCCTCTGCGTGCGCCGGGGGCCGGCTACGTTCCTTGAAACCAGCCTCGGGGTGGGCAGGTGGCGGATATTCCCTTCCGTCGGTTCATAACTTCTCGGCCCGCCGAAACGCATTGACAGCCCGGCTCCGGCGGGCTACGATAACGGCACCACGGGCGGGCGTAACTCAGTGGTAGAGTGCAAGCTTCCCAAGCTTGACGTCGTGGGTTCGAATCCCATCGCCCGCTCCAATTCTTTGCGCCCTTGAAACCGCTTGCCCCGCCGGCCTACCATGCCGTCAACCGTGCGGACCTCCCGACGCGCGAGCGTACGTTTTCCCACGATGCCAGGAAGGAGACGAACCGATGCACGCAATGACCGCCGCCAACCTCCGCAGCGCCTACGCCGGCGAATCGATGGCCCATATGCGGTACCTCATCTGGGGCGACCAGGCCGAGAAGAACGGCTTTCCGAACGTCGGCCGCATGTTCACCGCCATCGCCTATGCCGAGCAGTGCCACGCCACCAACCACTTCCGGGCCCTGAAGGACGAGGCCGGGGCCTTCGACGTGACCGGCGGCGGTGTCTTCGGGCTGAAGGATACCAGCGAGGCCCTGCAGGGCGGCATCGACGGCGAGACGCACGAGATCGACGAGATGTACCCGGCGTACCTCGAAATCGCCCGGTTCCAGGGCGAGAAGCAGGCCGAGCAGAGTTTCCACTACGCCCTGGAGGCCGAGAAGATCCACGCCGACTGGTACACCAAGGCCAAGCAGTCCGTCGACGCTGGCAAGGATATTGAGCTCGGCACCGTTCGCATCTGCAAGGTATGCGGCCACACGATCGAGGGCGACGCCCCGGATTACTGTCCCATCTGCGGCGCCAAGGCCGAGGCGTTCGTCGCGTTGGAGTAGCCGCGCAACCCCAAGTCTGTAGCGCCGGGGCCACGCCCCGGCGCCCGAGCGCGGCATGGGCGCGCCGCGACGGTTCCGCCTCGGGCGCGCCCTAGCGCCTCAGTTTCCGCTGGTCGAGCCGTTCGCCGGCGGGGCGGCGGACGGGTACCACCAGGCCGCCGCTCGCCTCCAGTTCATCGAAGAGTTGCGCCTTCATGGCCTCGATGCGCTCGCGGTACGCCGGCACGTTGATAAGGTTCAGCCGCTCCAGCGGGTCGGTCTTCAGGTCGTAGAAGCCGTCGTCGTCCCAGATGCCGTGATAGTAGATGTACTTGTAGCGGTCGGTGCGGATGGCGAAGAGCGTGGGCGTGGCCGGGAAGTTCCACTCCCAGTGGTACTCATAGAGCATGTGGTCGCGCCACGGCGCCTTCCGGCCGAGGAGCAGGGGCAGGAACGACCGGCCGTCCATCTCGGCGTCCTTCGGGGGGGCGACGCCCGCCGCCTCCAGCACCGTCGGGGCCACGTCGATGTTTTGGACCATCGGCTCGACGCGCGTACCCGGCTCGATGAGGCCGGGCGCGTAGGCGAGCATCGGCACGCGGATCGATTCCTCGAAGGCGTCCCGCTTGTCGTAGAAGCCGTGCTCGCCCAAGGCGAACCCGTTGTCGCCCATGTAAAGAACCAGGGTCGATTGGGCCAGGCCCGATTCGTCGAGGTACGCGAGGACGCGGCCCAGGTTCTCGTCCAGGCCGTGCACGGTCTCGGCGTATTGCCGGTACAGGTTGTCGAACGAGGGCACGGGGTCGTTGTCGTACGGCCCGGTCTCCATGTGGTCGACGCCGTGGATGCTGTACCGCCGCTCGCGGACCCAGTGCGGCTGGCTGCGGTAGTTGCGCTCGGTGTTGGCCATCGTTTCGGGGCGGTGGACCTCGGCGTCCGCGTATCGCCCCCGGTGCCGCGGCGCCGGCTGGAACGGGTAGTGGACCGCCTTGTACGCCAGGTGCAGGTAGAAGGGGCGGTCGGGGGCCCGGGCGTTCTTCAGCCAGGCCAGGGCCTGGTCCGTGAGGACGTCCGCCGTGTACCCCTTGTACTGCCGACGCTCGCCGTTGACGTTGAGCGTCGGGTCGTGATACGTGCCCTGTCCCTTGAAACTGACCCAGTGGTCGAAGCCGGGGCGGGGCTCGTCGTTTTCGTGCCCCATGTGCCACTTGCCGATGAACGCCGTCTGGTAGCCGGCTTTCTGAAGGTGTTGCGGAAAGAAGACGGTGCCCTCGGGTACGGGTCGCTGGTTGTCGACCACGCGGTGATGGTGCATGTATTGGCCCGTCAGGACCGACGCCCGGCTGGGCGAGCAGAGGGACGTCGAG
>CAYOGX010000677.1:0-3716 GCA_964403235.1 uncultured Planctomycetales bacterium
ACGTGGCGTTCAGCCGGCTCGGATTCGGCCGGCGCATGGCCCGGAGCGAGAGCAAGGATTTCCTTCACTGGACCGAACCGAAGTTGGTCCTCCGGTGCGATCCGAAGGACGGGCCGGCCACGCAGATCTACGGCGCGGGCGTGGACATCTACGAAGGCGTTTACCTGGCCATGATCTGGATCTACCGTGAGGGGGGCGACGGCAAGATCGACACGCAACTGGCCACCAGCCGCGACGGCGTCCACTGGACCCGCGTCGCCAACCGCGCCACCTGGCTGAAGCTGGGCGAGGACGATAGCTGGGAGGGCGGCATGGCCCGCAGCGTCGAGCGGATCATCCGCCGCGGCGACGAACTGTACATCTACTACTGCGGCGTCCATGGTGCGCACACCGGCCCGAAACGCCACAAGGTCGTCCGCAGGCATCCGACCTGCATCGGCCTGCTCATCCAGCGTCGCGACGGGTTCGTCTCGCTCCGCGCAGGCCACGAGCAGGGGTACGTCCTGACACAACCGTTCGCGCTGCCCGAAGGCGAGTTGCATCTGAATGCGGATGCGAAGCGCGGCAAGATCACCGCAGCGCTGTGCAACGCGGACGGTCAGCCCGTCGCTCAGCTCGGGGAGTCGCAACCCATCACGGGTGATGTTCTCGATGCGGCCGTGTGCTGGGCCAAACCCGTTCCCCCAACGCTTCGCGCCCAGCCAGTGCGACTGCGAATCACGATGCAGAACGCCGATTTGTTCTCCTACTGGTGGGAGTAGTCCGCATACCTCGGAGAACAACCGCTCCCTCACGGTCGCGGCTCGGATTGGCACCTGTCACTTCAATCCTGAATCCCGGCCGGGCAGACCCGGGGATGGGTTGGGTTGGTCCTTGATCGGCTGGGGGCGGTGGTTGGACAGTGGGTCGTCGGCCGATTCGATCAGATAGGTGCGGGCGGGCTGCGTCTTGAACTCGATGGTTCTTGCGTCGGTCTGAATGACCGTCTTGGTTCCCTCGCGGACGATGCACGCGCCTGGCCAGGGGTTCGCGATGGCGCAGTCCTTGCCCAGCAGGCTCTTGATCTCGACGAGGCGGACGCGCGCGTCTTGAAACGCTGCGGCGACGAGGAATCCGCCCTCGGCGCGGAGCCGGTAGACCCCCGACCAGTCCTTCGCGACGGCGGGGGTCACGCGGATCAGGCCGTTGTGGCTCTGGAGCAGGATCTCGTTCAGGGCGAACGCGCTTAATCCGCCGGCGTCCAGGAACGGCGCGGCGGCCAGATTGCCCGGGAAGACCCGCGAATCGTTACTGTCCCAGCCACCGTAGCGGAACCGGTTGTACTGCTTGGCGTGTTGGGTCAGCAGGGCGCACGCCTGATCGCCCAGAGCCAGTCGGGCCGCCCAGATCGCATCCATCGACCAACCGTTCCACAGAACGCAGATACGACGGTCGAACGTCCTGCACGCTCGATCGTAATCGTCCGAGCCGATGCCGCTCAATCCGAAGGGGTAGATCCGATAGAGCTGGGGATTTTCCGCATTGACCCGTTTGGCGAACGTGCCGAGCGCAGCCGCCGGCGCATAGACATCGGCGTTGCGGTCGATCTTGCTGTCCTCTGCCCAATGGCCGAGCGGCGGACCGGGCAACGCGTCCAGGATCGTCTGGCACGTCTCACGCAGTTTGGCGTCACGGCCGTAGCGCTCTGCGAGCTTGATGAACTGTGGAAAGATCGCCCGGATGCCATCGAGCGTGTCGGCCGGGTCGCGCACCATCCACCACGTCTCCAGCGCGTTCGCCGGATCGAGTTGGTAGCGCCCGTCGTCGCCCTTGCGCACCAGCCCGGCGACGAACTCGCACACGCCCCGCACCACCGGGTAGGCCCGGTCGCGGGCGAACGCCTCGTCGCCGCTGTAGCGAACGTACGTGAGGTAGTGATGGCAGACCTCCAGGCCGGCCGTGAACAGAAACCCGACGTACGGGTTGTACAGCTCGAATCGGCCGTAGGGCGCGGTCTTGGGGTCCCATCGCAGATAGTGGCCCGCGGCGCCGCGGCCGTCGTCCTTGAGGACCCAGTCCTCCGCGTGGCCCCAGGGTAAGACGGTCTCGGGGATCCACAGGCCGGCGATGCCCCACATCTTCTCCGTCTGGGCGGTGAGGTAGTCCAACATTCCCGAGTAATGGTCGACCAGTCCCCGGGCCATCTCGAGCCGATTCGCAGCGTAAAGCGGCATGTAGGTGAAGCGGATCGCCTGCACCCACTCGGCCAATCCCCAGTTCCGCTCGTCCTTCCGCATCAGACCCGCGCCGCCGTCCCACTTGGCCGGCACCGGCCCGCGGTTGGTGCAGCCAAGCGTGTACAGATGGACGTGGTAGGCGGCCGTCAGCCAGTCGGCGGCCTTGTCGGGGCTGGTGAGCCTCAGGAACGACCTGGCCCAGTAGTCGCGCCACCACGCCTGCTGCTCGGTACGGAGCGACGGCAACGGCGTCTTGAGCGCGTCGTCGAGTTCGCGCTTGGCGACGACCAGCGGGTCGCGGCCCTCGCCAGACGGCGTGACTGCCGCGGCGATGATCACGTAGTAGCTCGGCGGGCGTTTGTCGGGCAGGACCATCGTCGCGGTCATGCCCTCCGCCGAGCAGCTTCTGGCCTTGACCGACCCGACGCCCACGGCGACGGCGATCCCTCGGCCCTTCAGTGGGTCGTGCGCCGCGTCGAAGTGGTCCTGCATACCGGTGTTCGCCAAATGCGGCCGGGCCGGACGTGACAGGACCTCGCGGGCGTGCAGCGCCGCGTCGGCGACAGACACCGCCATCGTCTCGCGCCACTCCGACAGCTCGATCTGCGCGGAGGGCAGGATCGATCCCGCGTCGGTCACCTCGACGACGAGGATCTTCCGCGCCGGATGGCCCCAGACCCTCACGCGCGCCCCGCCATCCTCGCGCCCAAGATCGATCACAACGCGTCCGTGACACAGGTCGAGCCGCTGTCGAAAGAACCGTTTGGCCGCGTCCTTGCCCGCCCGGCCAAACGCCAGCCGCACGTGCCCGGGACTGACGTTGTTGAAGAACCGCGTGCCAAGCTTGGCATCGGCCGGGGCCTGAAACCCCCACGCGTCGGACTTGGTCAGATGCAGGTGGACGTCGCCATCGCACCGGACCATGGCCGACAGATCCCCGCCGCCGGTGGGCATGGCTTCCCACGGCTCGACCGAGGGCGAGCCATAGACCACGTCGTTTCGAGACACCATCCCCTGTGCATCGAACAGCCACGCACCGGCCTTGGCATCATAGGGGACCATCGGCGCCTCCGCCGCCAGCACGAGGGCGGACACAAGCATGCTCGAGCAGCAACTGATCGGCAGCATCATACCCCTTTCCTCCGGCAGCACTGAGCCGCCTCGAATGTGGGGGCAAGCGACGGCTACGCGAGGGTCGCGCTACCCAAACACCTCGTCCTGGATTCTGTGCCACGTATCTTGCGCGGCCTCATGTTCCTGGTCGTGCAGTTCGGGCCAGAAGATCATGCCGCATCGGTCGTCGTAGGGGCTCAGCGCGCGGCGGAAGTAGTCTTCGAGCGATTCGCCTTCCTCGCGCGGCAGCGAGCCGAGGTGCGTCAGGCCGAGGGCGTTGAGCTTCCGCATCTCGCCGAGCCAGTCGCCCGCCGTGGTCCAGTTGATACCGCGCAGGGATTCGATCTTGGCGACCGGTTCGTGCAGATGCAGGCCCTCGGCCCGGTT
>CAYOGX010000678.1:0-3716 GCA_964403235.1 uncultured Planctomycetales bacterium
GTTGTACTTCCGCGAGACCAGCAGGTTCCGCCCCCCGCCGGGCGCGTCCACGAGGGCGAACGTCGAGTTCTTGCCCCAGAACAGCGGCATGCGATGGACGAGCTTGCCGGCGGCGTCGAGGATCTCCAGCGTGCACGCGCTGCCGACGAAGGCCTGGCTCTTGCCGTCGAGGAACACGCCCGTATGCAGCCCGTGGATGCCCTCGTGACCGGGGGCCGATTTGAACCAGTATGTCTTGGCCGCCCGGAACACGTCCGGGTGCATGACCGACGTGAACGTCCACTTCCGCTCGCCGCTCGCGTCGAACGCGATGACCTTCTCGTCCGCGCAGCCGGCCAGCAGCAGCTTCTGCTCGGCCCACCATCGAATCATGCGGATCGTCCCGTCCGTGTTGAGCGTTCGTAGCGCCTTGCCGGAGGACGTCAGCACGTGCACCGTCTTGCCCTCGGCTGCGTAGATCAATCCGTCCGCGCCGATGGTGTCCGTAGGCGAGACAACGGTAATCAGATCTACGACCTTGCCAACCACGTTCGCCGTCATCGCCGTCGTCAGCGGCGGCAGCTTCGCCCTGCCCTTCGCACGCACTGCGGCAAGGGCGCCGGCGCGTTCGTCTCGCCCCCGCTGCAGGAGACTCGCCAGGCGCGATGCGATCTTCGACACTTCCTTGGCATGCGGGCTCGCCCCATCGAGAACGTGTCTGCCCGCAGGCAGATCCAACACCGTTTGGCCGTCCATCTGTTTGGCCGTCGACATCCTGCCGCCGTTCAGCCGGAGGTTCTCCGGGCGTGCCAGTGCAAGACAGATCTGTGTCGGCTCCGACGTGACGACGTGCAGTGTGCCGGATGTGAAATCCCAATCCACGTCAATCGGATGGGTCGCGGAGATGAGCGACGCCCCGTGTCGTGAACCGTTGGGGCGTAGGCCCATGGCAATCCAGACGAGCGCTGTGGCCAACACGTGGTCCTGGTCCAGCACTGCCAGCTCGGCGGCCATCCCAAGGTTGTGCCCGACCACAGCCAACCCCGGGGCCGGCAGCGCGAGCGCGGCGGCGTTCGTGGCCAGGCGCACGCTCCCCATTGACGTCTCCTTGGCGCCGGGCTGAATCCCGATCAGCGAAAAAAACCGCCGGTGCTGTCCCTTTTTGACCGGGCCGATCCATTCGGTCGTCACGACTCGACCGCGGCGCCTCGCCGTCATCACGTCGCACGTCCAAATTTGACCGCCCGAGACGGACTTCTTCTCAGGGATCTCAATCGGCGCGGTGAACTCGACGTGGCCGTCGGAGAATGCCTTGGGCTCCTGCTCGGTCTCCCAGAGGAACTCGACCTGCATGTTGTCGGCGTCGGAGCGGAACGTCAGGTCGTCGACGACGAGTGCATAGCGTCCGACGCGCTGGATGAGCGTTCGTCGCCAGTTGCAGTAGGCGGCGTTGGGCACCTGGGCCACTGCGATGGCCGTCTGGCCGATCACGTCGTAGTGCCTCAGCGCGGCGTTCATGGCGATGCGTTTCTCTACCAGGCCGTCCGCGCGCGTGATGACCTGATTCCGATAGCCCTTCAGCAGCGTGTAACCGCCGAGCCGCAACTCGAGGATGGCGAACGTGTGGTATGGGTTGCGCGACGCGCCATTGAACCCGTCGATCAGGATGAAATCGCCCGACGCGTCGCTGGCGCTGCGGAAGCTGCCGAACAGGAAGGACTCTTCATGCGTGAACCCGTTGTTCCGTCGCCACCACATCGGTTCGGGTAAAAGGTTGACGCCCCATTTGCCTACCAGGTCGTCGGGCGGGGCCGGCTTCAGATGCGGCTCGGGCCAATAGGATTGGCCCAGGCGGAACACGTCCACGTCGACGCCCGTCCGCTGCCGGTAGTGGACCCACCGCCCGTCCTGCATCAGGTAGGCGGCCTTGTGGAGGAACCCCATTGACGCCGAGTTCAGCGCCCAGTCGGGCCGCCGACCGGATACGAGCATCTCCTGTCCGCGGAGCAGCGTGTGCATCACGCCGCTCTCGACCGGCCTGCGGTTGCCGGTGAGCGTCAGATACGTGAAGATCGGCGCGATGGCCGTGTTGTACCAGAACAGGTTGTCGTTCTCGCCGCTCACCCACGCGTGCTCGTGCAGCGACCGGAAATGCCATTGTCCCCCCTTGACGCATTGGGCCCAGATCGGGTTGGGGTAGTCCTTCTGGAAGTACCTGCCCAAGCAGTACAGCGAGATGGCCGACCACTGCCCGTGTCGCGTGCCGACGTGTGGCGGCGGCCCCGTCAACCCATAGATGCCCTCGCCCTTGCGGTGGTTGAGCTGCTTGGCGAACGCGTTGGTTACCTGGAGCCGTTCGTCGTCCGTGAACACCGGGCCCTCTTCGATCAGGTCCCAGAACAGGATCATCATGTGTGCGTTGTAGTGATAGGGCCCGCCGAGCGGCTCGTCCTTGTTCTCGATCCGCTCGCCGTCGATGTCGGCGATCTCCTGCTTGGCCTGATCATCGGGGAACGCCAGGCGAATGAACTCCCGTGCGTGGAACGGCTCGCCGGTCATGTAGTACATGGCCATTCGCTTGCTCAGGCTGTTCCACCCGAAATAGCCCACCGACCGGTAGCCCGCTGACGCCTCCCAGGTCTTGAATTCGCGGATGTCCGTCGGCACGCGCAGCCCCTCGCCCAGCTTGATCTCGGCCAGCCGGCCGATTGACAGCTCGCCGGGCTTGGCGCCGGCCTGGCCCAACGCGTTGATTAGGACGTCCGCGGCCGCGTTGACACCGGCCGCATCGCTCCCACCTACCAAGACGACGTTGCGCCCGTCGCCAAACGGGTTGTGCAACGTGCGGACGACGTAGCCCCCCTGCCCCGGATAGCGCAAATCGAGCAGCGTGTAGTACCGGTCGTACAGCTTGCCGATCGTCTTGTTCGTCGACCGGTTGCCGATCGCGATCAGGTGCCCGCGGATCGGCACCGCCGCCGCTTCGGAATCGTCGTCGGCGACGGCCACCTTGATACCCGTCAACTTCTCGATGGCCTGCTGGAGCCGTTCCGCCTGGGCCCGATAGATCCCCGATGCGGGCGCGATGATGGTCACCTTGGGTTTGCCCTTGCTCACGAGCGCCGTGTTCAGGTGCAGGTCCTTCAGCTTGGCGTACACGGGCGGGATGGGCGCCGGCGGCGGAGGCGGCGGCGGCGTCACGCCGGAAACGACGCTGGCGTTGCGGAGCATCACCTTCGGCGTCGGGGCCCTGTGCGTGTACAGATACACCCTGGCGTGTGTCGTGTCCGGCGGTGCGGTTCCCTTGACGGACACGCGTCGAAACGTCTTGGCCTCGCGCGCCGTCAGCCCCGTCTGCGCGAACTGGTTCGATGGGAGGAACCGTAACTGCAAGTAGGCGCCCCCGGTCGACGCCCCTTCGACGCCGCAGACCTCGACGCTCGCTTCGTAGGTCAGCCCACCCTTGGCCGCCAACTTCTGTCTCAGGCCGATCTCCTCGGCCATGTCGCCGTCGACGAGCAACAGGGCGTTGTCGTCGTCGTGGGTCTTGACGAACCTGATGTGCTGATCCTTGCCGACACCGCAATACAACGACCAACCGGGAGGAATGCCCTTCTTGCCGACCCCCTTGTCGAACGACCCGTTCACGAGCAGGTTCTTCGATACCTCGCCCACGCACGGCACCCGCGACACGGCAATCAGCAGTATCGCAACGAACAGGGAACGCCAGCAACACG
>CAYOGX010000679.1:0-3715 GCA_964403235.1 uncultured Planctomycetales bacterium
GGGCAGCGGCGTGGCCAAGAGCACCGACGGCGGCCAGACCTGGCACGAGATCAGCACCGGCATAAGCCCGATGAACGTGTTTGGGCTGGCGATGGACCCCGAGGATGAAAACGTGATGTACGCGGGCACCGCCAACGGGCGGCTCTACGCCACCGCCGACGGCGGCGCTTCGTGGGACCTGCTGTGGCAGTATACTGAGGCAGACGACGCGCTATGGAGCGTCGAGGTGGACCCCGAGGACCGGGACCGGCTCTTCGCAGGCATGGGCGATTACACCGGCTGCGACGGGCGCATCTATCGCTCGGAGGATCGCGGCGAGACGTGGGACAAAGTGCTGGACGTCGAGCCGGGGGATGACCATGATGGTGGTTTCATCAGCCACATCGCCTTCGACCCCGGCGACTCCGACACGATGTACGCCACCACCGGCATCGGCGACTGGTGCGGCGGCGGCTCCCCCGGCGACCCCAACGCCTTCAGCTACGGAATCTGGAAGTCGATCGACGGCGGCTCGAACTGGTTCACCGTCACCAACGGGCTGGAGGACATGACCGTCAGCCACCTGGTGATTGATCCGACAGATTCCCAGATCCTGTACGCCGGCGTGGGCTGCGTGGACGACGACATCCACCTGACCGGCAACGTGTTCAAATCCACCAACGGCGGCGGCGGTTGGCAGCGGCTCGACGTCTCGCCAGATTCACCCATCACCCGCGTGGCGCTGCACCCCGGTGACTCGCAACAGGTCTACGCGATGGGCTACGGCGGGGTATTCCATTCGGAAGACGGGGGCGCGGATTGGACAAAACTGGACCAGAATTTCAAGGCCGCCGTGTACACCTTCTTCTACGAGCACGTCTTTGCGCCCGCTACGGATTCCGATCCGCCTACGGATTCCGATCCGCCTACGGATTCCGATCCGCGCGATCCCGACACGATGTACGTCGGCACCTACGCCGGCGGCATCATCAAGTCGCTGGACGGCGGGGAGAACTGGTTCGAGATCAACGGCCTGCGTCACGACGGCGACGTGCTGGGCAACAGCTACGGCACGGCGCTCGATCCCACGGACCCCGACACGCTGTACGCCACGACCATCGGCGGTCCGTTCAAGACGACGAACGGCGGCGAGACCTGGGACTTCATCGGAGAGGGAATCATGCAGCACCTGCGCGAAATCGCCGTGGACCCGACCAATCCCGAGCGGTTGTACCTGGGAGGGGACAGTGCGACGTTCTATTTCAGCCACGACGGCGCTGAGACGTGGACTCCCGCTTCACTGGATCAGGTCGACCGGGGTGGGGACCCCCAGTTCCCCGTCATCGCCGTTGACCCCCACAGCCCCAACCGCGTCCTGGCCGGGCTGACTAATTCGCCAGACTTTCTGATGCGATCCGATGACTTCGGCCAAACCTGGACCGGCCACGCGCCACTGGGCATCCAGGGTTCGGCCTACGCCATCGCCTATCATCCCACACTCTCCGGGACGGTCTACGCGGGCACCGGTTGGTCACCCGATCAGCCCCGCCTGATCCGCTCCGAGGACGGTGGCCTCACCTGGCAGGATCACGCTCCTGGCCTGGACCTGCTCACCGTGTATGGACTGGCAGAGGCGGGCGGACGGCTCTACGCGGCCACGAACGGTAGCGGGATATGCACGCGCTGGCCGGGCGCCACGCCTACCTGGGAATGCACCAGTTCGGTCATCCCCGGCAACACCCTGGCCTACATCACCCGCCTGGCCGCCGACAGCCATGATCCGGACGACCTGCTGGCCTTCGACAAGAGCGACCTGACGCTGTATCACAACGTCCGCCCGATGGGGGATGCATACACATGGGAACCCGCTCTGACGTTGGGCAGCACCGACGACGATATGGTCGATCTGACCTACGATCCCCACGACTCCAACCGGGCCTACGCCACGACGCGACTGGGTGGCTTCTGGCGCAGCATCGACGGGGGCGATGGTTTCTCGCAGGCGAACACCGGGCTGCCCGTCAGCCCGACGCTGCGCGGGCTGGCGGCGGACGAAGCGATCTCCGGCACGCTCTACGTGGGCCAGATCGGCGCGCCGGGACAGGTATATCGCAGCATTGACGCCGGCGACCACTGGAACCTCCTCAACGACGAACTTACCTTCAGCACCATTCACGCCTTCGCCCGCGATCCCGGCAACCCCAACGTGGTCTACGCCGGGGTGTGGGGCGGCGGCACCTGGAAGACGGAGGACGGCGGGGCAAGCTGGACGATCCTGCCCGAAGCGCCCGCCTCGGCGGCGTGGCTGGCCGTCGACCCGAGCGATCCGCAGGTCGTCTACGCCACCGACCGGACCGAGCCGACGCTATGGCAGTCGGCCGACGGCGGACAGCACTGGTGGCGCCGCTTCCGGGCGGGCGACGAATACAGCCGCCTGCAGGCTCTGGCGATCGATCCCCATTACCCGGACACGGTCTACGTATCGGCGTTCAAGCGCGGCGGCTACGGCACTGAGGGGTCGCTCTTCCGGGTCACCTGGGTGGGCTATCAAGACGTGACGAACGAGCTACCGCGCGTGGCCATCAGCCTGGCGGCCTCGCCCGACGAGCCGGGCGTGCTCCTGGCCTCGACCCACGTGTACGGCCTGTACCGCTCGGAGAACGGGGGACAAAGCTGGCAGCGGGTCACGGGCGGGCTGCCCGACGTGGGCTTCAACGCCATGGCCTGGGACCCCACCAGCGGCGCGCTGTACGGCGGGGCATGCTCGGGCAGTTTCCCGGCCTACATGCGGCCACCCGGCCTGCCGGACGGCGACGACGAGCCGGGCATTTATCGCTCGACCGACGGGGGCGTGACCTGGCAGAAGCGGCTGGCCGGCGTGGTGGGCAAGGGCTTCGACTTCACGTCCGGGGCCATCTACGCCGCTACGGAGAGCGGCCTGTACCTCAGCACCAACGGCGGCGACACGTGGACCCCAAAACCGGGCGGCCCCGATCTGGCTTACTCGGCGGTGGCTGTCGGTGATGGGCAGCTTTACGTGGGCACACTGGGCGGCGGTGTGTACACCGCGACCATCGGCGGAGGCCACGGCGTGACCTGGCGGGGTTCTCGAGGCCCCACGGCCGAGATCCACGCCATCCAATTGGTGAGCATCCCCGAACGGCCCGGCACGCTGTTCGCGACTTCTTTCCCCGGGGGCGTCTTCAAGTCGACCGACGGCGGGGTGAGCTGGCACGAGGCCAACTTCGGCCTGCCGGGCTTCACGCTGCCCGACCCGACCCGTAACGGCTACTACGCACTGGCCGTCAACCCCGCCAACCCGGACAACCTGTACCTGGGCATCTACGGCTATGGCGTATATCGCTCCGACGACGGCGCGGCGACCTGGCTACCGGCGAACACCAACCTGGGCAACCGCTACGTCTACACGCTGCTGGTCGAGCAGGACGGCTCGCACGTCTGGGCCGGCACCAACGATGGGATGCAGAGCCTGTGGCGCTCGGCGACCGATACGCCGGGCCGGTTGAACTGGGCACCCGCATCCCCCAGCCCTGAGAGCTGGCAGGCCATCACCGGTATCGCCATCAACCCGAATGGTATCGCCGGTCTTAATGACCGCTGTGGCAATTCCGGTCCCGGTAACCGACGGGACCCCATATTCCCTGCACACAATGGCGGCGTGGCTGGTGAGCCCGCCGATGTCAGTGACCGCGGCCTTGATCTTGGTAAAAACCGG
>CAYOGX010000680.1:0-3705 GCA_964403235.1 uncultured Planctomycetales bacterium
GGGTGCGTGACTTCTTGTCCCGCGGTGACAAGGTCCAGATGACGATGCTGTTCCGAGGCCGGGAACGGTTCCACCCTGAGATCGGCATGGATATCTTCAAGGAGCTGTTGGCCGAACTCGGGGAAGGGGTCAAGGTCGAGCTGGAACCGCGCTTCCAAGGCCGACGGCTGACGATGACCATCGCACCGGTCAAGAAGTAGCCCGGACGTCTGGCGAGCCGGAGCGGCCGGTCGAGGTGTCGCGACCCGGTGCTTGCCGAGCGCTCAGGTCGAGGGGGCCGGCAATGTTGGAGGGCAGGGGCACCGAGGATCCCGGGGCATCGGGCTTGGCAGGTCGGGTCGTCGTGGTCGGGCGTTGTTGCCGGCAGGCCTGGTCCGGGCGCAGGGTGGTATTCCAGGATTCGGCTGGGGAAAGAAGTGATCGCTGTGGGGCCCACATGGCCACCGTGCCGTCACATCAGGCCTTAGGCGCCGCCGACGGGGGTGGGGCGGTTCCAATCTGGCCGTTGAATTCAACTTGCCAGTTCTGGGTACACGTCGTACTATCCAAGAGTAGCGTGGCCGGACGGATTCCGTCGTGTTCGGGGCGCGTGCGCCGGGATCGGGTGAACTGATGAATCGATACTCATGGCCAACCAGATGGGGGTGGATCCGGGTCGCCGGGTGGGTGGCGGCGGCGACGCTGTTGGGCGGGGCGGCGGCCCCGACCGTTTTGGCCCCGGACGTGGAGGGCGCCGCGGGAGAGAAGGCCAAGAAATCTCCCCGCGGGTTCAACCGGGCCACCATCCTGACGATCGACGGCGAGATCAACGACGTGATGTCCAAGAGCCTGGACCGCCGGATCGAGCAGGCCCGGGAGCAGGACACGCGGCTGATCGTCTTCGAGCTTAACACGCCGGGCGGATCGGTGAGCAGCTCGCTGGACATCTGTGCGACGATCAAGCGGCTGCCTCGAGAGATCCACACGGTGGCGTGGGTCAAGCCGCACGCGTTCAGCGCGGGGTCGATGATCGCGCTGGCGTGTAAGGAGATCGTCGTCAGTCCGTATTCGCAGATCGGCGACTGCCAGCCGATCATGATCGGGCCACAGGGGGTGCAGGCGATTCCCGACGAGGTCCGAGCGAAGTTCAGCGCGCCGGTGCTGACGGAGTTTCGCGACTCGGCCCGCAAGCGGGGGTACGATCAGCTCCTGTGCCTGGCGATGATCCAGCCCCACATCGAGGTGTTCTGGGTCGAGAACCGCAAGACCGACCAGCGACGATTCGTCGACCGGGCGGAGCGCGACCGCCTGTTCGGCATCGAACGGACCAAGGCGCCCGAGGCGCGGACCAAGGAGACCGTCACCAAGCGGAAGATCCAGGGCGAGGACGTCGAGGAGCGGCAGCGGGAGATCGTCCGGCAGGCGGGCGGGCTTCGCGAGGCCGTCGAGAGCAAGACCGACTGGCAGGCCGTCAACCATGTGGGCGATTTCATCGTCGACAAGGACCCGGTCGTGGCCGCCGATGAGCTGCTGACGATGACGCAGGACGAGGCCATCGCGTACGGGTTCGCCCGGGCCAAGGTGGGTGACGAGAAACAACTCATCGAGCTGTACGACATTGTCGGGCCGGTCGACCGCGCGGAGTTCAACTGGTCTGAGCAGCTGGTCAACTGGCTGACCAACCCCATCGTTCGCGGGATCTTGATGGTGCTGGTCATGCTGGGCGCGTACGTGGAGTTCAACACGCCGGGCGTGGGCGTGCCGGGGCTGGTGGCGTTGATCTGCCTGGTGATCTTCCTGGGCGCGCCGTACCTGACGGGGTTGGCCAACGTGTGGGAGATCATTCTGGTCCTGATCGGGGTGGTGCTGTTGGGGGTGGAGGTACTGGTGATCCCCGGTTTCGGGATCGCGGGGATCGCGGGCATCGTGTTGGTGCTGGTGGGCCTGATCGCGACGTTCGTCCCCGACGAGCCGGGTCCGCTGACCTTGCCGCAGTTCGACTACACGTGGCAGGGCCTGGGGATCGGGGTGAAGGTGCTGGCCTCGGCGATGGTGGCCTCGCTGGCCGGGGCGATCGTGCTGAGCCATTTTTTCCCGAAGGTACCGTACGTCGGCAGGATCGTGGCACTGAATCCGTCGCCCGCGGAGGTGGCGATGCCGGAGGCGTATCCGCGGTCGGCCTTCTTGGGCGATGTCGGCAAGACCGAGGGCCCGCTGCGACCGACCGGCAAGGCGCGGTTCGGCGATACACTGGTCGACGTGGTCAGCCAGTCGGACTACATCAACGCCGGCGAGCCGGTCGAGGTGATCGAACGTCGGGGCAACCGGATCGTCGTGCGACGCGTTCGGGACGCGTGAGACGACCACAGGGCTTGAGATCAAATGGAAGACGTCACCCTCGCATTGCTGCTGTATGTGATCGGGATTGGTGTGCTGGTGCTGGAGATCTTCATCCCCAGCCACGGGGTGCTGGGCATTACCGGCCTGGCGTTTCTGATCAGCGGGATCGTCGTGGCGTTTCGGATCGGTTCGGGCGTTGGGTATGCGGCGATCCTGTTCGCGATCGTCCTGGTGCCCACCGGCGTGGTCCTGGGCGTCAAGTACTGGTATCGACTGCCGGTGGGCAAGCGGATGGCCCCGCCCAACCCGACGGTGACCGAATCGGACCTGGGGTTTCACACGGACGAGCTGGAGGCGATGATCGGACAGACCGGTCGAAGCTTGACGCCGTTGCGGCCGGTCGGCAGTTGTGAGTTCGACCGTCGACGCGTACAATGCGTCGCGGAAATGGGCAGCATTGAGCGAGACGCGACGGTGGAGGGCATCGCGATTCGTGGCCGGGACCTCGTGGTCCGCGAGATTCAGTCGTGAGCCAGCGAGGGCATGGATGAGTCCGTTTCGGCGGACGGCGTTCCGCCGGAGCCTAGAAAGACACTGGCGGACAAGCCGCCAGTGGCACACCGTCCTGGGTGAGGAAACCGCTTCGAGGAACCTTCACAAGGAGTCGAGTCCATGGCTATCGCCCACCTATCATTGCTGGCAGAAGCGGGAGAAGGTTTCGATCTGGGGTGGCTGATGTGGGCCATCCCGATTGTCGTCGTCCTGGTCGTGCTGCTGATCGTCGCGCAGTTCTTCAGCCTGTGGCTGCAAGCGTTCGCCAGCCGGGCGGGGGTCACGCTGATCGATCTGATCGGGATGCGGCTGCGGAAGGTCGATTCCCGCACGCTCGTGATCGGCAAGATCCAACTGGTCAAGGCGGGCATTCACGACATCGGCACCAACGACCTGGAGAGCCATTACTTGGCCCGGGGCCGCGTGCCGAACGTCGTTAACGCCATGATCGCCGCCAACCGTGCAAATATCGATCTGAGCTGGCAGAAGGCGTGCGCGATCGACCTGGCCGGCCGGGATATCCTTGACGCCATCCACACATCGGTGAACCCCAAGGTCATCGACGTGCCGAGCGAGGCGGGCGCGAAGGCGACGATCGACGCGGTGGCCAAGGACGGCATTCAGCTCAAGGCCAAGGCCCGCGTCACCGTGCGGACCAATATCTTGCAGTTGATCGGCGGGGCGACCGAGGAGACGGTCGTCGCCCGTGTGGGCGAGGGCATCGTCACGTCGATCGGCTCGGCCGAGTCGTATGGCCAGGTGCTCGAGAACCCCGACAAGATCAGCAAGAACGACCTCCAGCGTGGTCTCGACGCTGGCACGGCGTTCGAGATC
>CAYOGX010000681.1:0-3703 GCA_964403235.1 uncultured Planctomycetales bacterium
TTGATGACGCCCCGCGCGTCCGCGAGGCCCTTCTGGGTCGCTTGCAGACTGTTGATGGACGTCTGGACCTGGTACTTCTGGAAGCCACCGATCCGCCCCCGGCCCTCAGCCACGTCAGCGATCGCTTCCTTGACGATCGCCAGCGCGCTGGTGCTGGTCGAGGTGATCTCGTGGGACCCACCGCTCTTGATTTCGCTCAGGAAGCCGGTGCCCGTCCTGCCCAGGGTGTGGGAGAACATGGCGTTGATGCCGATCGTCGACCGCGTGGTCGAATCGGTCCCGAGCTGGAAGGTGGCCCCACCACCACTGACGGCAATCGTGCACGTGTTGGCGGCAACGTCACCCGCGGCGGTCAGGGTGAACGACCCGCTGACACCGTTGGCGTTGAAGGAGATCTTGTTGCCGTCCGCCGCAGCGGTCTGGCCGTTGACGGTCACCACGGCATCGGCACCGTTCTGGGCGTGCGTGTCGACCCAGCCGGCCGCGCCACCACCCGAGATCATGTCGATGCTGACGAACTGGTCGGCTCCGGTACTGATGCTCGAGAAGTTGATGCCGTTGGCCGCGCCCGCCGCCGCGCTGACGCCCGTCTGGGAACTGGCCGCATTGATCTTGGCGATCTCGTCAGCGATGGCGTCCGTGTCGCTGATCTCGATCGTCGCACTCCCGAGCTTGCCGGTGACCGTGTAGGTCATCGCGCCGGTGGCGGAGTTCGTCGTCGACAGGCCCGCCGAGGCCGATGCCGTCGTCACGCTGACGCTCAGGTTCTGCGTGCTGGCCGAGGGGTTACGCGAGTACAGACGGATGTCCTCCGCGTCGCCACTGGACTCCGACGCCCGGATGGCAATCTCCCCGTTCAGCAGGTGCCTTCCGGAGAACGTCGCGGTCCGGATGATCCGGTCGATGCTGTCGATCGCCTGATCGATCTGGGACTGGTTCGCTGCCTTCTCCGAATCGCTGATCTGGTCGCCCACCGAGCCAGCCACCAACGTCTCGATGTCAGTCAACAGCGACTCGACCTCCTTGAGCGAACCCTCTGCCACGTCGAGCATGGCGTTGGTTCGCTGGTTGTTGTCGATGGAGGCCGTGACGGCGGTGTATTCTGCATCGAGGGTTCTGAGAGCGATGAGTCCGGCGGGGTTGTCCTTGCCGGCGTTGATCTTGCTGCCGGTAGACATGCGTGTCAGTGAGTTGGACTGATCGGCTGACACCCGGTTGAGGATGTTCAGCAAGTTCAATGTGTTTGTGTTGTTGACTGTGATAGCCATGTGTCTTGACCTTTCCTTCGCACGGCGATTGGGTTAACGGGACAATGTGACCGAACGAAGGGAAATTAAGATATAACGCCAGGCCCACCAAGGAACGCCTGGGAAAAAGGAGAAAATCGTTGCAACTCGTGTGGCGAACTGGTATTAGGGGTGTTAATTTGGGTAAGCACTAAGGTCCGATTCTGCGAGTGTTGCGCGCGATGGATGTCGCGCCGGTGCGGAGGATGACATGATCAAGTCGATCAGTTACTGGGCGTTTCCCGGCGGACTGTCGGGCGAGATGGACGTCGAGCAGGCCATCGCCAAGGCCGCCGCCGCCGGCTTCGAGGGCATCGAGCTGTGCATCGGCCGGTCGGGCCAACTCACGCATCGTACGTCCGAAAAACAGTGCAAGCAGATCGTCGCAGCCGCCCGGGCGCACAAGATCAAGATCGCCTCGACCGCCACGGGCGAGTTCTGGGCCACGTCGCTGACCGATCCCAAGGTGGGCACCCGACGCAAGGCGCTGTCGTTCCTCACCGACGCGCTGAAGGTCACGGCGCACCTCAAGGCCGGCGCGATGCTCGTCGTGCCGGGTTGCGTCCACGCCGATTTCATCCCCGGCTGCCCCGAGGTGCCCTACGACGAATGCTATCGGACCGCCCTCGCCCAGATCCGCGCCGCAGCCAAGGTGGCCGAGAAGCTCAAGACCACCGTCTGCGTCGAGAACGTCTGGAACAAGTTCCTGCTCAGCCCGCTCGAGTTCCGCCAGTTCATCCGGGACTGCAAGAGCCGTTGGGTGGGCGCGTACTTCGACGTGGCCAATAACGTCCCCTATGGCGTGCCGGCGCACTGGGTCGCGATCTTGGGCAAGACGATCAAGCGCGTCCACTTCAAGGAGTACGCCAAGCGTCGCAACCCGGACGGCTCAAAGACGTGGACGGGGTTCCCCGAGGGGTTCGAGGTCCCGTTGGGCAAGGGCGACGTGAATTACCCGGCCCTACTGGCCGCGCTCAAGAAGATCGGATACAAGGGCCCGGTGACCTACGAGTACCTGAACTTCAGCGGCGACCCGAGGGCCGTCAAACGGTGCAGCCGCGAGATGGACAGGGTCCTGCGACGGTAGCCGGCAGCGTCGCAGGCGTCAGAGCACGGCCGACAACGTCGCGTGTCTGACGCACGCTGTTGAACCCCGTCGCGTGCGGCGGGGTGGGGCACCCGGCACTGGCGGACGAGCCGCCAGTGACAGGCGATCAAGTTGGAGATGAGTTGATGGAGATCTCACTGGCAGGTTGGAGCATTCACCGACGGTTCTTCGACAAGAAGATCACACTGGTGGACTATCCGAAGGTGGCGGCCGACGAGTTCGGGATCGCCATGATCGAGTTGAACTCGCCGTTCTTCGAGTACGAGGATCAGGACAACCAGGGGACCAGCGCGGTCAAGGCGTCGAATATCGCGGACATCAAGCGGTCGGCCGACGGCGCGGGCGTGCGATGCCTGAGCATCGCCGTCGACGGTCACGGCAACCTGGCCGCCCTGGACGAGGCCGAACGCAAGGCCGCCGTCGAAGGCCATCACAAGTGGTTCGACATCTGCAACGAGCTCGGCTGCACCTCGTTCCGCGCCAACAGCGGCGGGCACGGGCCAGAAGGTACCGAGGAACAGCAAATCGGCCAGTGCACCAAGAGCTTTGCCGCCCTGGCCGAGATCGGCGCCAAGAACAACGTCGTCGTGACGATGGAGAACCACGGCGGCATCAGCTACGACCCCGACGTGATCGTGCGGATCATGACCGAGATCGACAGCCCGCACTGCGGCGTTTTGGCCGATTTCCTCAACTGGCCGGCCGAGGACGACAAGCTCGCCAACCTCCAGAAGGTCGCGCCGTTCGCCTTCGCCACGCACGCCAAGTTCCTGACGTTCGACGCCAACGGCGAATCGCCCGAGATCGACGCCGGTCGGGCCGTCCAGATCCTCACCGATGCGGGCTACACGAACCCCTATGGCATCGAGTACGAAGGCGAGACCGACGACCACGACGGCGTGCTCAAGAGCAAGGCCCTGCTGCTCAAATACGCCTAGCACTGTGGTTGCGTTGGGTGGCCGGCCGTCAGAGACGCGACCGCCAGGGAGCGCTTGAACTGGACCGTCGACGTCAGCGGTCCAGTTCGCGGGGACCTGAATCGCTCCCTCACGGTCGCGTCTCTGTTCGGCGTGTGCCGGGCGAGGTGTAAAGGCAAGACTCGAACGTGGGCATGAACCCGAAACGATACCTGCTATGCGGCGTGGGGGGGCGGGGCTACGGCATGTTCGGCCAGCCGTTGCTGAACGACTTCCCCGAAACCGCTCGACTGGTCGGTCTGTTCGACCACAATGCCGCGCGCCTGCGCGGATGCGCCGAGCTGCTGGGGTGTCCGGATCTGCCGCAGTACACCGATTTCGATCGCGCCCTG
>CAYOGX010000682.1:0-3701 GCA_964403235.1 uncultured Planctomycetales bacterium
CGTCCATGGCTGCGATGCGCCGAACGACCCAGCCATGACCTACCTCGGTAACAAGGTGGCCGAGTACGCCATCGAATACGCCGACGGCCAGGAGCACATCCAGCCGATTCGGGCGCGGTTCGAGATCAACGCCCTGCGCGTGCCGTGGGGGGGCGATGCGTTCGCGGCGGTTCGGCCGAGCATGCCTCGACGGCTCAAGGACCCCAAGCGTCAGGACTGGGGATGGGCGCAGTGCGGCGTCGAGTACGACGGTCCGGGCGCGCCATGGGTGTATGCCATGGAGAACCCGCGACCCGACGAGAAGATCGCTGCCGTCATCCTGCGACCGACGGGGCGACTGACGATGGCCGTGCTGGGCCTGACCCTCTACGACGGCGAACACCATCCGCTCCGGCACGTCCCGCGCCGTGCGTATCGACTGGTCCTGCCGACGGCCGAGAAGGTCCCGCCGGACCAGCTCGAGGTCACGCTCGACATGGGCGACGTGATCCAGTGCTACGCCCTGCCCGGCATCAACGAGAAGAAGTGGCTGGAGGCCGTTGACGCTGGCCTCGGCGCGAAACCGGCCGAGCCCAAGCCGGCGAACCAGTTCTTCGTCGAGGCCGAGGGCGCCCTCGACGGGACGTTCACCGTCAAGGCGGGCAAGAAGAGACGCGAAGTGCCGTTCGGGCACGCGTACGAATCCGGTTCGGCCCGCAGCGACGACAAGAAGGTCCGCGTTGAGCTGATCTATCCGCACAAGACGTGGCTGCACGTGACCGTGAGGGACTCGGCCACGGGCAGGCCGGTTGCGACGCGAGCGCATTTCCGCGGTCGCCACGGGGAGTACCTGCCGCCCTACGGCCATCCGGCCGACATCAACGACAAGTGGTTCGAGGACGTCGGCGGCGATCTGAAGCTGGGCAATATGTCCTACGCCTACGTCCCGGGTCGATTCCAGACCGAGCTGCCCGTCGGCGAGGTCTACGTCGAATTGGCCAAGGGATTCGAGTACAAACCGCTGCGTCAGAAGGTCGACATCCAACCCGGCCAGTGCGAGCTGAACCTGACGATCGAGCGATGGACGGACCTGAGCCGGCAGGGCTGGCGGACGGCCGATACGCACGTCCATTTCCTATCCCCCCAGACCGCGCACCTTGAGGCCCAGTGCGAGGGGCTGAACCTGTTGAACCTGCTGGCCAGCCAGTGGGGGCGGCTGTTCACCAACGTCGGCGACATCACCGGCGAGCAGAGCGGCACGAGCAGCGAGGACACGCTCGTCTGGGTCGGCACGGAGAACCGGCATCACATCATGGGCCATATCAGCATGCTCGGCGTGCGGGGCGATCCGGTCTTCCCGATGTGCACCGGCGGACCCGGCGAGGCCGATGTGGGCGATCCCGACTACATGACCCTCGCCGAGTGGTCCGACCTGTGCCGGCAGCGCGAGGGCGTGGTCGTCCTACCCCATTTCCCGTATCCCTTGATGGAGAATGCGGCCGACCTGGTGCTGGGTAAGATCGACGGGGTGGAGATCCGCGATTTCCGCCGCGAGGGCGTCCCACCGGGGCTGGATAGCTTCGCTGCTCGCGAGTGGTACCGTTATCTGAACTGTGGCTACCGCGTGGCCGCCGTCGGCGGGACGGACAAGATGTCCGCGGGCATGCCCGTCGGCGGCGTGCGGACGTACGCGCGGGTCGACCCGAATGAGCCGTTCACGTTCGCCAACTGGGGCCGGGCGGTCCGAGCGGGCCGGACGTTCACCACGAGCGGGCCGTTGATCGATCTGACCGTGGACGGCCAGCCGATCGGCTCGGAGATCCGGATCGGCCGGGGCGGCGCGACGATCGAGTGCCACGCGACGGTCCGGTCTGCGCACCCGGTCCATTCACTGGAGCTGGTTGTCAACGGCCAGGCGGTCGAGCGAGAGGTCGCCAAGGGGGGCGCGTCGGCACTGTCGCTGCAAAAGCACGTCGAGGTGCCCGGCAGCGCGTGGATCGCCGCGCGGGCGACGAGCAAGCACCGCGTCTGGCACTGCTGGCCCATCAACTTGGCCGCCCATACCAGCCCGGTCTACGTCGTCGCGGACGGCCAGCCGCTGTTCAGCCCGTCCGACGCGACGTACATGCTGACGCTGATCGACGGCGGGCTGACCTGGGCCGACACGCTCAGCGTCCGCTACGACGCCGAGAGGCACGGGAGACTCAAGGCCGTCTTCCAACAGGCCAAGGCCCACCTGGTCGACCGGATGCACCAGCATCGACACGAGCACCATCACGATCACCACCACGGCGAATAGGTGTAGCAGCACCGCACTACCGGTCGAACCAGTACGTCACGAAGTCTTCGGGCCAATATTCCTGAGTAATGATAACGGCGCCGGCAATGGTTCCGGCCAGAAGGATGAGCTTGGTCAGGGCAATGATCCGGTTGAAGCGTCGTAGTTGGCGGCGGTCGCGGGCTAGGAGCCGGACGAGCGCCATCCGCGACGCGATGCTGCTGTGGCGCCAGCTCCGCGCGGTTGGCCGGATGCCGTTCAGAATGGCGATCCGATGCAGGGCTCCGGCGAAGACGTCGGCGGCGGCCGGACAGAGCGCCTTGCGGTCCGGCAGCTCGCCGGCCGGCGGGTGGTGCACGAGGCAATCGGTGCCGCAATGGTCCATGTTCCAGCCGATGCAGCGGACGCCGAACACGTCGGCCTGACGCTCGAATCGACGCGACACCCATCCGAACCCAATCAACCAAAACAGTAGCACCATCCCCATCACGATCAGGTCGGCGACGTTGTTCCACTCGTCTCGCGACACGTCAAGCCACTTCTGCCAGAAGGAGTACGGCAGGAACTGCCAGACGAGCACCATCATCCCGGCCACGACCAGCATGCTGACGACGGCGAACAGCAGGTAGAACTGGATGTGGTGGTGCTTGACGTGGCCGGCCTCGTGTCCGAAGACGGCTTCGACCTGTTGTTCGTTCATCGTCTCCAGCAACCCGTCGCTCAGCAGGATGTAGCGGAACGTCGGGACCAGGCCCATCACCGACGCGTTGACGAGCACGCCGTCGCTCCGCCAGATCAGGATCTGCTGGTAGCGCAGGCGGATTTGGTTGCAGATGTTCTCGAGCCGAACGCGCAGCCCGTCGTGCGGCAGGACGCTCGTACCCCAGACGTATCGCAGGATAAACGGCGAGATGAGGAACATCCCGCCCGCGATGATCATGACGGCGATGGGCTCCGCCTGATCGAGGCGGGTCCACGCGTACAGCCGCTCGGCGTACATGTCAACCAGGTCGTAGGCGAGCAGGATGCCCGTCATCGGCACGACGATGAGCAGCAGATGGTGACGGACGTTGAACACCAGGTACTCGCGCAGCCGCCAGCTCGGTCGCGCCGGGGCCCCGTAGAAACGTGCACGCCGGGTGGCCAGGTCGCGGATGGCATGATCCGCCTGAAAACGGACCGCCCAACACAGGATCACGCCTAGAAAGAACGGCATCACCGCCACCAGATCGTCGAGGGCGGCCACGTTCTCGAGTCGCCATTGCTTGCGGACGACCACCGTCCAGGGCGTCAGCAGCACGTCGACGCCCAGGCTGATCAACACGAGTGCGTGAAGCACCATATCGGCCCGGGCGAAGAGCCGTTGCGCCGGATCGGGGCTCCAGGGTCGACGCTCGAGCCGCCGGATCGCCCACCGCGACGACAGCCACGCCAGCAAGACGAT
>CAYOGX010000683.1:0-3701 GCA_964403235.1 uncultured Planctomycetales bacterium
CGTCGAAGGCCCGCTGCCGGCGAGCGAGATCTTCGGGCACCACAACGGCTGTGACTACGACGGCGTGGTCGCGCTCTACTACGACCAGGGGGCCGTGGCCGTTCGCATGATGGCCCCGCACGGCGGCGTACTCGCGACGCTGGGACTGCCGGTGATCCATCTGGCTCCAGACGTCGGGCCGTCGTTTGATCGGGTCGGCCAAGACCGCATCAGCGCCGAGCCGATGAAACACGCCATCTACCTGGCCTGCCAGACGGTCCTGAACGGCAGGGGGTTCCAAGCGGCGACGCGCAGACCGACACAGGCACAACCGTAAACCAACGTGGTGGGTCGGGTCCTCGCTACCTGAGCCTGGTAACGCGGGCGACCAGGCAATCCCGCCCGGTGCCCTGCACGCCAAATGACAGCCCCGCGGCCAAATCGCTAATTGGCCGCGGGAACTGGTTGAGGAGGGAGGGGGATCTGGTGCAGCGCCGACTGTGCCTGCCGATGTCCAACCCGTCTGGATTGCCCGGCACGACCGGACCTACTGCTATTGCTTAGGTCCGTCCCGGACCTCGACCTTCCTGGGCTTGGCCTGCTCGGACTTCTTCAGCGTGAGGGTCAGCACGCCGTCCTTGAGGGTGGCCTGTACGTCGCTCCCGTCGACGCTCTCGGGCAGCCGGAACCGCCGCTCGAACTTTCCGAACCGGCGCTCCTGAACGTGGTAGCCGTCATGCTCGCGCTGGGACTCGGTCTTCCGTTGGCCGGCGATGGTCAGGACGCCGTGGTCGACGTCGATCTCGAGGTCGTCCTTGGCGAGCCCGGGTACGTCGGCGGCCAGGTAGACGTGGTCCTCGTCCTCCCAAGCGTCGACACGACACGTGGTCGGGAAGGCATCGGCCGCGGGGGCGATGCAGCGATCGAAGAGCCGGTCGAGGTCGCGGTTCAGTCGACCCCATCGACCAGGCCTGAATGCGATCTCCGGGTTGAAGAGTACGGGCAACATGTCAAGTCTCCTTTCCTTGCGATGCGCGTCTTGGCGCCTCGCTTGTCTTGACTCATCAGCTTCGGCTCGCATCGTTTCGAGCCGTCACCCGGGACCCTGCACGCGGTGTGCCAGCGGCTGTGAACGGCTTCTAACGTCTTTTTGTCAAGCATGTTACGTGATTCTCCGGGCGCCCAGTGTGCCGTGGGGGGGGGTCAAATTGGCACGCTGTATCGAGGGCTGGCCGGTCCAATGACTTGTCTGTCAAGCGCTTGCGGACTGCCATGCCGAAATGGACGTCGCCGTGATCGCCGTCCGATTTCCGACGCAGCGCATGGAAAAACGCGCGTGGCCCGTTACACTTGTGGGCGAACGAGCACGGGTCAGCGTGGAAAGCACGGTCGTAGGAGTGGCGGATCATGAAGTGGGTGACGTATCGTCGGGCCGACGGCACCGAAGTGCCCGGCGCGGTTCGTGACGGCAAGGTCGTCGATGTGTCCCAGGTCGCGCCAGACCTGCCGGCCACCGTTCGCGGACTGCTGGAGGCAGATGCGTTGGCGGCGCTGGCGTCCGTGGTAGAAGGGGCCGACCTGTCGCCCGCGCCGAGCATCGAGCAGGTCAAGCTGTGTGCCCCGCTGACCAACCCGGGCAAGATCGTTTGTCTGGCCGGCAACTACCAGGCGCACATCCGCGAAGGGGGCGGGCAGGACAAAGACAAGGCCAAGTCGCCCCCCCACCTGTTCATGAAGCCCACGACCACTATCCTCGCGCCGGGGGGCGTGACGCCCTATCCCTCCGTGACCGATCAGCTCGATCATGAGATCGAGCTGGGCGTGGTCATCGGTCGGGTGACCAAGGACGTGACCGTCGAGGAGGCGCTGGGGCACGTGGCCGGCTATACCATCTGCAATGACGTCTCCTCGCGCCGGCTGATCGACATCGTGGACCCCGACCGCGAGAAAACGCCTCGGGAAGGGTTCTTCGATTGGCTGACCGGCAAATGGCAAGACGGCGCGCTGCCGATGGGGCCCTACCTTGTGACGGCCGACGAGATCGCCGACGTGCACAACCTGGCCATGACGCTGCGCGTCAACGGCGAGGTCAGGCAGCAGGGCTCGACGGGGCAGATGATCTACACGGTGGCGGAGGTCGTCACGTTCACAGCCAGACTGATGACACTCGAGGCGGGCGACATCATCAGCACGGGTACGCCGGCGGGGGTGGGTTCAGCCACGGGCAAGTTTCTGAAGCCCGGCGACCGCGTCGAGTGTGAGATCGAGGGGTTGGGTCGGCTGACGACCACCATTGGCACGACGTAGAAGCGGGACCTCAGAGCGGACCGCAGCCACCATGACAGAGCCGCCAAACGACGACGGGAGCGACATCGCCGATGCCCGATCGGCTGAGGGCGCGGGCGCCGGGGGCGCCGGTCCTTGGAATCGGGCGGATCAACTGCTGTTGGCCGGACTGCTCGTGGTGGCGGGCGTGGTCCTGATGCCCAAGCTCGGCGACCGGTGCCTGTGGCAGGATGAGGCGGAGTGCGCGCTGGTGGCCCGAGGCGTGCTTCGGACGGGGCTGCCGATGGCCTGGGACGGTCGACTGCTGGCCACGCAGGCCTACGGCGCGGAGTTGACCGATTCGCTGCTGTGGGCGTGGACGCCGTGGGCGATGCACTATCTGGCTGCGGCCGGGATGGCCGTCTTTGGGCAGACGTCCTTCGGCGCCCGCGTGCCGTTCGCGCTGTTGGGCTGTGTGTCCATCGGCCTGACCTACGTGGTCGCCCGGCGGCTGATCCGGGATCGATGGGCCGCGTGCCTGTCCGCCGTGTTGCTGATCACCTCCGTGCAGTATCTGCTTTTGATGCGACAGTGCCGCTACTACGCGATCGTCCCGGTGGCGGCCCTGCTGGCGATCTGGGGATACGCGGACCTGTCCCGTCGCCGCGGTATCGTCGCGCTGGTGGCCGGGATGGTTCTGCTGTTTCACGCGAATTACGTCACGTGCGCGTGTGTCGGACTGGGCCTGGTCGGTCATGCGGTGTTGTGGGGGCGCAATCGACGAACGTGGATTCGGCTGGGCGTTGCGGTGGCGGCTACGGGGGCGCTGACGCTGCCGTGGTTCTTCGCGATGGGGATTCATCACGTGCTGGCCGCGAGTCGGGACGTGGGGTATCAGCGTGAATCGATCGGCCACGGCCTGTTCAAGATGCTGTTCGTGATGAACCAGTTCGTCTGTCCGTGGGTGGTGGCGGTCGGGCTGATTGTGATTGCGGTGCGCGGCCGGGTCCGGGTGGGGGGTGCGTATGGCCTGGTGGCGTGCATGGCCGTTCCAGTGATGGTGCTGGTTCCTGTGTTTCTGTGGGCGGGCCCGCGGTACCTGGTTCACATGTTGCCGCTGGGTTCGATCGTGGTGGCGGCGGCCCTGCGGGAGGTGTACCTGCGGAACGATGCGGCAGGCAATTTCGGGGCCATCGTCGCCGGCGTGACGAACCTCCTGCCTGCCGTTAGCTGCGCGCTGTTTCCGGGCAGCGTCGGGGCGGGCCGGCTCGACGGCGACCACGTGACCGGGCTGGCCGCCATCTGGCAGGGAACGCTCAAGAGTGAGTGGGCCGGATACGTCAATGAGCTCCGCCAGCCCTTCGTCGGGCCGAACGAGGCCATCACCCGCTGTTTGAACGAGCACGGCGAGCCGAACGACGTCGTCCACGCGGTCTACGGCACGTTGCCCATCATGT
>CAYOGX010000684.1:0-3699 GCA_964403235.1 uncultured Planctomycetales bacterium
CGACTTCAAAATTGTTTGCAGGGCTTCATGCAGCACTTGCCGATAAACACGGAGGGATAAGGATTCGGTCCATGAGCTGCGAACCAACGGTCTACGTGGTGGATGACGATCGATCGACGCGCGACGTCCTGCGGCGCCTGATCGAGTCCATCAGCCTCCGCGCAGAGACGTTTTGCTCATGCGAGGAATTTCTGGAGGACTACGCCCCGAATAAGCCTGGTTGTATCGTCCTCGACGTCCGCCTGCCGGGCATGAGCGGTTTTGAACTTCAAGAGTGGCTGACGGCGCAGGGAGACGGCATTCCCATCATCATGATCACCGGATACGGGGACGTGTCCATGGCCGTCCGCGCCATTGAGAACGGCGCGGTGGACTTCCTTACCAAGCCCTTCAATGACCAGGCCATCTTGGACCGTATCCGTCAGGCCCTTGACCGGGACGCGACCATCCGCCAACGCCGCGCCCGCACTCAGGTGATTAGAGAGCGTTTCGCAGCCCTGACCCAGCGCGAGCGCGAGGTGATGGTGTTGGTCATCGAAGGCAAGGCGAACAAGGTGATCGCCGCCGAACTCGGCATCAGCTGCAAGACCATCGAGGGCCATCGGGCTCGCGTGATGGAGAAGATGTCGGCAGACAGCCTAGCCGGACTCGTGCGCATGGGGCTGACATTGGAGTTGACCGGTATCGACCTCGGTACGCGTTCAGGGGAACGCGCACGCCCCCTCCCTATTGCCTAGATCACGGTGCGCGATTCGGCGCCGCTCATCTGATCCCGGAGCGCCAGCGACGGGTCTCTGTCACCCCGCGCGAGTGTCGTTGTCAGTCAGACCGTTTCGCGCCCAGATGGGTAGCGTGGGCTGGGACCCATCCGTAACGAGTGGGGGTTGCCCGTGCAAACGCTTCAAATGCCGCCCGTTGAACCACGGCCAGCATGGCCGTGAAAGACTTGGAAGCCCAACGTGCGATCGTGTAGGGCGATTCAGGTCTTGATTGGGGTACTGGCGGCGTCGAGGGCCGTCTCGTTCCCAACCGACCCCGCTGGCGGCGGCAACTTCTTCTCCTCCAACAGCTTGGCGACGTGTTCGTGCAAGACGGCCTGGATGACGTTCGGCTTCTTGTGGGCATCGACGGTGATGAAGCCGAACTCCTCGGACAGCCTGTCAAACTGGCGGGTCAGCAGGGACTGGTACTTCCTGAAGCTGTCATACAGGTCGGCGCCGAGGTTCAGGTCCATGCCCGACTCCCAGTAGTTCATCCGGTCGCCGGCCAGGACCCGTCGGATCAGGGCGGGCACGCTCAGTCGCAGGTAGAAGACCAGGTCGGGCACGAGCGCGAAGCCGAACAGGTCGCGGACGTAGTCCGGGTCGACGCCGCGGACGACGGCCCGCGCGAAGGCGGTGTAGATATAGCGGTCGGCTAGGACGATGAACCCACTTCGCAGGGCGGGCAGAATCTGGTACTCCTGCCGGTCGGCGAAGTCGGTGGCGTACATCAGCGTGTGCGTGATCCGCGTGAGGGTGTGCCCCTTCTTGGCCTCGGTCAACGCGCCGCCGATCAGCTTGCTGCGGGTCCAACCGGTCTCGATCACGCCGTAGCCCTGGACCTCGAGCCACTCGCGGAGAAGGGTGACCTGTGTGCTTCGGCCAACGCCGTCGGTGCCCTCGACAACGATCAGCAACCCCGGCCAGGGCCCGCTGGGCAGATAGGGCAACCCCTCGCCGAAGAACCGCCTGTCAGGTGCAAGGTCGTTCATATCGCCACCGCCCGAGGCTTCTTGTAGCCTTCCAATACGTCCGTGATCGCTTCGCGGACCAGTTGCTGCTGCTCCGTGATGCTATGGGCAGCATCGATCACCTTCAGACCGTATTCGCCCACCATCGCGTCGTACTCGCGCAGGATCCGTCCCTGGAAGATGCTGAAGCTCTCCACCGTGTCGTTCGACAGGCCCATGTCCATGCCCGCCTCGTAGGTCTTGATGGCCGCCCGGCTGCTCACGATCCGCTCGATGGCCGTGTCGATCGGCACCTTGAAGTAAAAGGCCAGATCGGGCCGGACCGCAAACCGGTATACCTTCCGGACCCATCTCGGATCGCACCCCCGGACCACGTCCCGACCGAAGGCTGTGAACACGTACCGATCCGCCAGCACGATCATCCCCGCCTTGAGCGGCGGGATGATGTGGTACACCAGCCGATGGGCGAAGTCAGTGGCGTGGAGCAGGCAGAACGTCGTCGGGGTCAGGACCATCTTCTTCTTGCCCTTCTTGGTGACGGCCTTGACCAGGTCGGCCGAGTTCCATTCGGTGAAGAAGACGGTATACCCCAACGACTCGAGCCACCGGTGCGCCAGTTGGAGCTGGGTGCTCTTGCCGCTGCCGTCGATGCCCTCGACGATGATGAGCTTGCCCGGATACGAATGGGGGTCGTCGAGACTGATGGGGTTCGTTCCGGTTGTCATGGCTGGGGTCCTCGTTCGGGCCGATCGGGCCCGATGCTGAATACTACCGCTCGACGCAGGACGGATTCCAGGAGTTTCTTCTTTCGGCCGGCGGCCTGCAATTCGACGTTGACGTCGTCCACGCGGGGCTGGAGCATCAACAGGGCCCGGCGGTCGTCGAGTCGGACGGCCACATCCTGGATCGCGGCCCGGTGGCCTCGGTCCAGGCCGTCCGCCACGCGGAGGAGCGCCGCCAACCTCGTGACCGTCTCGCGATCCATGGTGTTGAGGCGGGCGAGGGGCTGGTGCTTCAGCTTCGGTCTGGCCCTTCGGTGATAGCGGGCCACCAGGGCAATCATCTCGATCTGATCGGGCGTGAATCCGCTCAGCCCGCCGGTGGTGATCAGGTTGTACGCGTGTCGATGATGCCTGGTCCTGCCGAAGTGCCAACCGATGTCGTGCAGCAGGGCCGCGTAGCTCAGGATCTGCCGGGCCTCGGGGCCCAGCAGGAGTTGGCGGGCCAATTGGGCCGCGAGCCGGTCGGCCAGAAAGTGGACCTGATCAGCGTGCGCCCGCGGGAAGTCGCAGCGGGACATCAACCGCTCGACGCTCTGCCGGCGAAGGTCATCCACCCCGACCACCCCAAGTGCCGTATCCGCTGATGACTCCAGGGCCTCGCTCATTGCTGCCCCCGGCTTGTGGTCTGAAATGGACATGCTATAGCATATGCGACAACGGCGGCGGACTCAACCTGGCCCGACCGTCCCTGTCGCACTGAGCTCGGGAGCACCGCATGGGCGACCGATCGGCAACCACGCAGACCGAATCGGGCGTGATCGGATGCACCGAGGCGCGCGCCGCCCAGTTCTTCGACCTGTTGGATCGCCTCGAGAACGACGATGACGTCGAGCTGATCCACGATGTGCGGGTGGCCTCGCGTCGACTGGGGGAGGCGTTGGGTGTGTTGGGGTCCGATGCGACGGCCGAGGGGCTCCCGCGGTTTCGGGCGTGGCTTCGCGAGATCCGGGGCCTGTTGGCGCCGGTCCGGGACGCGGACGTGAACCGGCAGGTCCTGGTCGATCTGGTCGGCGGTGAGGAGAAGCTCGCGTCGATTCCGGCCGGCGTGGGGTTCGCCGAGATGCTCGGCCGACGGCGTCGGTACCACTTGATCGATGCCCGCTTTCAGCTACAGGCCGACGTGGTGGCCGAACGTCGAGAAGAGCTGGCGCGGATCTTGGCCGAAGCCGTCAACCGCGCCGGTTC
>CAYOGX010000685.1:0-3692 GCA_964403235.1 uncultured Planctomycetales bacterium
GCTGGTCACCGAGTCGCTTCGCGAGCGGAACCTGCTGCTCGAGAACGCGCCGCACTACGTGGCCCCGCTCAAGACGACGATTCCGCTGTTCTCGTGGCTGGCCGGGCTCGTCAAGTCGCCGTTGGTCTTCATGCGGATCCCCGTCCGTCCTGGCGGGCGCGGCGCGCTGATCGTCAAGTTCGGGCTATGGTTCTACGATTTTGTCACCAGGAAGAACCGCCGCACGCCGGCGCACTTCCTGACGTCCAAGGCCCGATCCCTGCGAGACATCCCCGGGCTCAATCCCGACATCGTGGCCACAGTCACCTACTGGGACGCCTGGGTCACGCAGGCCGAACGGCTCTGCATCGAGATGATCCGCGACGCCCGTAGGAGCAACCCGAACTGCCGCGCGCTGAACTACATGAGCGTGACCGGCGCCCGGCACGACACGGTGACTCTGACCGAGCAGGCCACCGGCGACTCTGCGTCGGTCAGGCCCCGGATCGTCGTGAACGCCACCGGCGCATGGGTGGATCTGGCCAACGCAGCCCTCGGTCTGACCACGCGGTTCATGGGCCCGACCAAGGGGTCGCACCTCGTGGTCGATTGCCCCGAGCTCTACGACGCCCTCGGCGACCGGATGATCTACTACGAACACGAAGACGGTCGCGTGTGCATCGTCTTTCGGTTCATGGACAAGGTCATCATGGGTTCGACCGACATCCGCGTGGCCGACCCGGACGCGGCCTCGTGCGACGAGAATGAGATGGAGTACATGGTCACGACGTTGAAGGGCGTGTTTCCGGATTTGAGGATCTCGCGGGAGCAGATCGTCTTTGCGTATTGCGGGGTACGGCCACTGCCGGAGGCCGGCGACGACGTCACCAGCAAGATCAGCCGCGATCACCGAATCGAAGCCGTCGAACCCGACGACGGGCGCGCGTTCCCCGTCTTGTGTCTGATTGGCGGAAAACTGACGACGTTCCGCGCCCTTTCCGAACAGGCGGCCGACCAGATCCTGCGCCGCCTCGGGCTCGCCAGGACGTGCTCGACCGAGCACATCCCCATCGGCGGTGGCAGGGGGTTCCCCGCCGGCGAAGCTCAGAAGACGCACTGGGTCGACCGCGTGGCGGCCGAGTCCGGCCTCAGTCGGGAGCGGGTGGCCGATCTGCTCAGCCGCTTCGGCACGTTCGCGGAGGAGTACGCGCGCAATGCGACCCGTCAGTCCGACACGCCGTTGGCGTCACTGCCGGAATACACGGTCGGCGAAATCGAACACGTTGTCGCAAACGAGTACGTCGAGCATCTGACGGACCTGGTCTGTCGGCGGAGCCTGATCGCCCTTCTCGGACAGGCCGGCCCCGAGGTGCTCAAAGAGCTCGCCGAGATCGCGGGCCGTACGCTCAACTGGGACCAAGCGCGAGAAGCGGAGGAAGTCGTTCTGACAGCACAAGAGGTACAGGTGTGACGGCAAGGCGCCCGACGGTCCATCAAGGGATTGGCAGCGGGATCGGTGGCCGACCTGTTTCCTATCCCTCGCCGGACTCGACGGACGCGGTGGGCGGCATCGGGATGGTCTGCTGGTTCAGGGCCAATTGCTGGTAGAGCTGGACGGTTTGGGCGACCATGGCGCTGACGCGGTGATGTTGGGCGACGTAAGCCTGGGCGGCAGCGGCGAGGCGGCGAGATCCGGAAGGATCGGCCAGGACCTCCGCCAGAACGGCCGCCAACAGCTCAGCGCTGGGCGGCTGATAGATCCGGGCCGTCTGACCGTCGATCAGGCAATCGTGGTCGCCGCCTCCGGACGCGACGACGACGACGCCGGCCGCCATCGCCGCGATCGGGTAGATCGTGAGTTTGTGCTGCCCAGACGGCACGATGAACACGTCGGCCCCCTGCAAGACCGTCGACCATTCCCGGATGGGACCCACAAACGTCACGCGTTCGTTGAGCCCCAGGCCATCGACGCGTCGACGCAGGTCGTTTTCCGCCGGTCCGCTGCCCAGCACGAAAAGCAAGACCCGCTGTTGCCCTCGAGCCAACTGTGCCATGGCATCGACCAGATGCTCCAGGCCCGCGTGGGAGACGAGTGGCGAGATGGCCACCAGCGTCGGGTCCTTCTTTTCGTCGAGGAAGCATGACGGCGCTTGTCCGGCGACCAGCCCCCACCGGACACGAACGATGTCCTCGGCGCTGCGCTCGAGTCGTTGGAGGGCATGGGTCCGGATCGGCTCGCTGACGGCGACCACGTTGGCGGCAGACTGGAGGATGGGCGCGGTTTGTTCGGTCAGCTCGTCAATCCCGGTGAGCGTGACGACCAACGGGATGTCCAGCGCGCCGGCGAGGTGGGCGGCGAGCGGGGCCGTTTCACCGGACAGGGCATGCACCACGCGCGGCGCGTCCTCGCTCAGGCGGTAGACCAGATCTGCCAGTTCCCGGTTCCGCCGCAACCAGGCCAGCGAACCGTAGGTCTGCACGCGTACCGGACCGATCTCGAGGGAATCGATCCCGGACGACCGAGGGCCCACGACCGTCGTCCGGATCGCCTCGTCGATCAGACCGACGCACAACCCCCGCACCGCCCAGCCGAAGCGTTCCAGGCAGTCATCGTCGACCACGACGCAAATGTGAGAGCCGTTCACCATGGCACCCATGCAAGTCTCACCACGGCATTACAGACACGCCGTGCGACCTTGTCAATGAGACCGCCCGACGACTCCCTTGCGGTAGGGGGCTCCGATCGCCGTGCCGCGGGACAGACCGTCACCCGTCCTCCGCGATTCGTGAACAGCTTGCGGCAAATCGGGGCCGGTCATGCTATCATGATGGAGTCGCATGTATTGCGATCGAGTTCTGCGCGTCGGGCACCCCCTATCGCCTTGCACGGCCGTCCCGGCAGTGATTCGACGCGCAAAGATCAACTGGGATGCGTATCAGAGCGCCTCGAGCCATGAGCAGGATCAAGCGACGATTCGAGCTGTCGTTGGCGAACAAGTGCCGGATGCTGTTCGGTCTGGCCGTGCTGTTGATCCTCGCGGCTGCGCTGTTCGTGCCGGGCTATCGGATGGAGGTCCTGGTTCATGAGCTGAACACGTGGACGATCAAGCAGATGGCGCTGGCCGCCTGTGCCCGCAGTGACCTGCCCCGGGGCGACTGGGAGCTCAAGCAGGCGGAACTGGAGAAGTGGTGGCCCGTGTATGCGAGCACGCATCAACTGCCCGCGACGCCCGTGCCGAAGCTCATCAAGCTCGACCCGCTCAGCAAGGAGGTCCCCGAGGGGATCAGCACGTTCTTGCAGCGGTCGATCAAGGTCATGCGCGAACGGACCGAGGTGGACGAGGCGGTGGACTGGGGTACGGAGCCTGACGGCAGGACCATCTACCGCTTCGCGCTGGCGGTCCGGCGGAAGGACGACCACAAGCTGACGGGCATCGTGACGGCGTGGTTCCGGCCGCCGGGCACCACGGCCGAGCTGTGGTGGAACCGGGCCGCCCTCATCGCCGCCTGCGGATTGGCCGGACTCCTCGCGCTGCTGGTCTTCTACCTGATCACGCAGAAGCTGATCCTTTCGCCCGTGCGCGAACTCAGGCGAGTCAGCGAGCAGGTGGCGGCCGGGGACCTGTCGGTACGGAGCCAGACCGCGACCGGGGCCGAGTTCCAGGATCTTGCTCGCGCCTTCAACGCCATGCTGGCCCACTTGCAGATCTCCC
>CAYOGX010000686.1:0-3690 GCA_964403235.1 uncultured Planctomycetales bacterium
ACCGCAAGACGGAAGCGATCCTGCAGTTCGCCCGCAAGATCGTCACGGAGCGCGGCTGGGTGAATGACGACGACGTGCAGTCGGTTCGCACCGCCGGCGTCAGCGACACCGAAATCGCTGAGACCGTCGCCACCGTCGCGCTCAACATCTTCACGAACTACTTCAACCACGTCGCCGGCACCGAGATCGACTTCCCGGAGGTCGCGCCCGTCGCAGCGCCGGCGTGAAACCGCTGATCACCGTCTAGCAGGTTGGTCGGGTGGTGGTTACGCCACTCGGTCGGCCGCGCAACGACCAGGAGAACAGAATGCCCTTGCCAACGGACATCCGGCCGCCTTTCACCCGCGAAAGCGCCTTGGCCAAGGTCAAGGCCGCCGAGGACGCCTGGAACTCGCGCGACCCGGAGCGCGTCGCGTTGGCGTACACCCAGGACTCCAGGTGGCGTAACCGCAGTCAGTTCCTGCAGGGACGCGCCGCCATCAAGGAGTTTCTCCGCCACAAGTGGGCTAAGGAACTCGACTACCGCCTGATGAAAGAGCTTTGGGCGTTCACCGACAACCGAATCTCCGTTCGCTTCGAGTACGAGTGGCGTGACGAGTCGGGCTAGTGGTACCGGGCACATGGCAACGAGCACTGGGAATTCGACGAAAACGGCCTGATGCGGCGGCGGGATGCCAGCATCAACGACGTACCAATCGAGGAACACGAGCGACGTTTTCGCAATGCGTACCAGCCTGCGTAGCGGATACCTGGGCTCTCAGACACAGACGCTGCAGACAAGCAGCACAGAGAGGAGATATTGACATGAATCGCGTAGAGAGAATGCTGAACGAACTACCCGATGACGGGCTGCCGCAGACGGGCTTCGAGATCGAACCCGGCCGCACGGCTCTGGTCATCACCGACCCGCAGAACGACTTTCTCCACCCGGACGGCGTGGCCTGGGGCGTGTGTCACGAGAGCATCGAGGAAAACGGCACCGTCGACAACATCCACACCCTGATGAAGACCGCCAGCGAAACGGGCATGCGCCTGTTCGTCAGCCCGCACTACTACTACCCGACAGACCACGGCTGGGCGTTCGAGGGCACGCTCGAGCGCGTCATGCACAGCATTCAGATGTTTGACCGCCCGGGCACACTGAGCCTTGACGGTTTCGAGGGCTCGGGGGCCGACTGGCTGGAGCAGTACAAGCCGTTTATCAATGACCCGTCGACCGTCGTCTGCGGTCCGCACAAGGTCTACGGCCCCGAGAACAACGACCTGGTCCTGCAACTGCAGAAGTACAAGATCGACAAGGTCATCCTTGCCGGCATGTCGGCCAACCTGTGCACCGAGTCGCACCTGCGCGAACTGGTCGAGCGCGGCTTCGAGGTCGCGGTTGTCGCCGATGCCACCGCCGCCGCGAAGGTGCCCGGCCTCGACGGGTTTCTGGCCGCGTTCATCAACTACCGCATGGTGGCCAGTGCCGTGTGGATCACCAAGACGGCCGTCGAGCGCATGCACGCCCTCGTTGCCGCCGTGTAACGATTCCCCGTGAACCGCAAGACGAACGACTCACAAGACCTCAGATAGGAGATTCACAATGAACCGCAACTCACGACGATTTCTGCCCGCTCTTCTGCTCCTCGGCTTGTTCGCCATCGGCACCCGCATGGCGGTCTATGCCGCAGGTGGTCAGCACGATGCCGCGCAGGGCGGGGCCCCGACCTACTCGCGGGCTTACCTGCGCAGCTACAACCTCAACAGCAGCGGCCTGGCCATCGAGGGCTACTGTCCGGTGACCTACCACACCCACAACGTCGCGCGCCAAGGCAGTCCCGAGTACGCCTCCACCTACAACGGCGTGGACTATCACTTTGTCTCGGCCGCAGCCAAGAGCATGTTCGATCGCGTGCCCGAGAACTACATCCCCGCGTACGGCGGCTGGTGTGCGTACGGCATGGCCGTCCAGGACAAGTTCCCCATCGATCCGACGAATTTCAAAGTAGTTGACGGCAACCTGCTGCTGTTTCTCAGGAACGACAAGGTCGACGCGCTCGACTTGTGGGAGCAGGGCGACGAAGCCGAGAACCTGCGGAAGGCGGGCGCCCATTGGAAAAAGGTTTCGGGCGTCTAACGCGGTCCACGCGTAACGGCAAGTAGCCACGAGCCGACAGAAAGGCGCGTCGGTGCACCGAGTGGACCGACGCGCTTGCCTTCACGGCAGACACCCGACAATCGCGCCTGGACCAGGTCGTCGTTCGAGATCGTCTTGATCGAGAAGACCTCGGGCGTAGGGAGGATCGGCAGATGAGTCTCAACACCCACGACAGCGAAATCGCAAACGCAGCCGACAAGCAACCAACGTTCCTCACTGCCATCGCGCAGGTGATGGCCAACCTCCATGGTGGAACCACCGAACAGCACGCGGGTGGCGCCAGACGAATACTGGAGGAGGCCTTTCGCGGCCTGGAGCGCAAGGAGCGCGCAGGCACGCCATCGCGTGCCGTACACGCAGCGTGAATTCATGTACCCACCCTGCCCGGCACGGTCGTGGTTCAAGCCAAGGAGTTGAACATGCCACGTATCAATGTCGTCGAGACCACGCAAGTGGATTCCGATACTCAATCGCTATTCGCCCGACTGGCGCAAAAGCTCGGCAGGACGCCCAACCTCGTGCGCACCATGGCGGTCTCGCCGGCCGTGCTGGACGCCTATCTGGGCTTCGCTCGAAGCATGAGCCGAAGCAGCCTGAGTCCGCAGCTGCGCGAACAGATCGGCCTCACCGTCAGCGAGTTGAATAGCTGCCAGTACTGCCTCGCCGCGCATACTGAATTCGGCCGGTCGGCGGGCCTCGCTGACAATGAGATTGCCGACAGCCGAAAGGGATTATCGCCGGATCAAGAGACCGAAGCGATTCTGCAGTTTGCCCGTAGAATCGTCACCAAGCGCGGTCGGGTAAGCGATGCCGACCTTCGGTCTCTTCGTGACGCCGGTGCGGGCGAAGCTGAAATCGCCGAGATCGTAGCCGCCGTCGCGCTCAACACGTTCACAAACTACTTCATTCATGTTGCCGAAACCGAGATCGACTTCCCCGACGTCGAGCCCGCGGAAACGCTGGCGTGCGATTGCTGAGTGAGACGTAATGTATGTCGCGACCGGCGACGAAGGACACTGGTATGGACTCACATCGGATTGAGTTTGTGGGGTCGCAGGGCGACATGCTCGCCGCGCGATTGGATATGCCGACGGACCGTCCCCGCGCGTACGCGTTGTTTGCACACTGCTTCACCTGTTCGAAGGATACCGCGGCCGCTTCGCGGATATCGCGGGAGCTTTCTTCCCGCGGCATCGCCGTCCTGCGATTCGACTTTACGGGACTGGGCCACAGCGAGGGCGAGTTCGCGAACACGAACTTCTCCTCGAACGTTCGGGACGTGGTCGGGGCCGCAGACTGGCTCCGTGCCGAACACGAGGCGCCTTCGCTCCTGGTCGGACACAGTCTGGGCGGCGCGGCCGTACTGGCTGCCGCCGATGGTATTCCTGAGAGCCGCGCCGTGGCGACAATTGGATCCCCGGCCGATCCCGCGCACGTCGCACATCTCCTCGTCGACGTTCGCGAGACAATCGAACAGCACGGGCAAGCGGAAGTCGCTATTGCGGGGCGGCGTTTCATGATTCGCAAGCAGTTCATCGACGACCTCGCGA
>CAYOGX010000687.1:0-3685 GCA_964403235.1 uncultured Planctomycetales bacterium
CAACGAGCAGCGGAAGAAACACGTGGCCGCGGAGATGAAGAAGCGCAGCGAGAAGGCCGAGAAGACGCTCGACGACGCCATCATCACCGCGGTCCGAGCGCAGGCGAAGAGGCTGAAGTTCAAGTCGAACTAGACCATGGCAGCCAAGCGAGTCCTGGTCATCGAGGACGACGACGCGGTCCGGCAGGGCATCATCGATGCCCTGCACTACGCTGGCTACGGAACGTTCGAGGCCGACAACGGCAAGGACGGCCTTGAGATGGCCACCGGCGTCGACTGCGACCTGATCCTGCTCGACCTGGTCCTGCCCAACGGCGACGGGTTCGAGATCTTGAAGGAGGTCCGGGCTTGCCGACAGACGCTGCCGATCATCATCCTGACCGCGCGGGGCGGAGAGAACGACCGCGTACGGGGGCTGCAACTCGGCGCGGACGACTACGTGGTCAAGCCGTTCAGCGTCAAGGAGCTGCTCGCCCGGGTCGAGGCCGTCCTGCGGCGGAGCCCGGAACGACCGTCGGACGTGACCCGCGTCGCCTTCGCGGGCGGCGTGGCGGATCTGGCGCGCTGCGAGGTCCGCCTCGATGACGGGCAGCGGCGCGAGCTGTCCGAGCGGGAGGCAGCGCTGCTGGCCTATCTGGCCCGCAACGCGGGCCGCGCGGTGTCGCGCGACGAGATCCTCACCCGCGTCTGGCGGCTCGACCCCCGCGGCATGGCGACGCGGACGATCGACATGCACGTCGCCCGCCTGCGCGAGAAGCTGGGCGGTGACGGGTCGCGCCCGGCGAGCATTTTGACGGTGCGTGGCAAGGGGTACATGTTCTCGGCCGGAGATCGGGACGGATGAGTCGGCCCTGGCACATCTGGGCGGTGTTCGGACTGTGCATATCCGTGGTGCTGGGCGCGATGGGGTGGGCGAGCGACGCGGTGTTGAAGCTGGACGCCGCGCAGGCCGAAGCCCGCCGACAAGCGGCGATCGACGAGAACGTGCAGCTCGCGTTGTGGCGGATGGACTCGGCCGCGGCGCCGTTGATCGCCCGGGAAAACGCCCGCCCCTATTTCGCCTACAGTCCCCTTTATCCGGCCGAACGCGCCTACACCCGGATGTTCGCCGAGATCGATCGCGGCGAGGTGCTAATCCCATCGCCGCTGCTGACGCAGGGCTGGCCGTACATCCTGGTCCATTTCCAATTCGCTCCGGGAGGCGAACTGACCTCCCCACAGGTTCCCACCGGGAACACACGGGACCTGGCCGAGGGCCACTACGTGAAGCCCGACAGGATCGTGGCGGCGAGGCGCCGGTTGGACGAGCTCGCGTCGATCATCGGTAAAGAGGTGCTGCTTGCCGCGCTGCCGGCCACTGACCAACCGCCGTCGTCAGCGCCGGTTCGCATGCCGGTGCTGGCCGAGGGCAAGCGTCAGTCCCCAACCCGTGTCAGCAGACGATCGCGCAGCGCTGTGGAGCAGCAGCAACGCGCATCCAACGTAGTGCGACTGATGACCGCTCAGCAGAGAAAGCGGTCCGAATCCCGCCTGCCTGCGTCGGACGTCCGTGAGGGCCTGATCCAACCGGTGTGGGTCGACTCCGCCCTGGTCCTCGCGCGTCGGGTATCGGTCAACGGTGCGGAATACATACAGGGGTGTTGGCTGGACTGGCCCGCGATCCGAACGTGGCTGATCGAAAGCGTGCGGGACCTGCTGCCCGCCGCGAGCGTCGAGCCGGCCGAGAGCGACGACGCGGAGGCGGAGCCACGACTGCTGGCGGCGCTGCCGGTGCGGTTGATCCCTGGCGACGTCCCAGCGGACGCCGCGCCGGGGCTGTCGCCGATCCGGCTGTCGCTCCTCGTCGCGTGGGCGTGCGTGCTGGTGGCAGCGGTCGCGGTGGGCGTGCTCCTGAGAGGAACGGTCACGTTAAGCGAGCGCCGCGGCGCGTTCGTGTCGGCCGTCACCCACGAGCTCCGCACGCCGTTGACGACGTTTCGCATGTACACCGAGATGCTGGCCGAGGGCATGGTGCCGGACGAGGCGAAACGCCTGAGCTACCTCAACACACTGCAAACCGAGGCCGACCGGCTCAGCCACCTCGTCGAGAACGTCCTGGCCTATGCGCGGCTCGAGCGAGGCCGGGCCGGTGGCCAGGTCGAATCCCTGACGCTACGAGAGCTCCTGGACCGTGTGACCGACCGGCTGAACCGCCGCGCGCAACAGGCCGACATGGAGCTGATCACCGAGGCCCAACCAGCCGCGCTCGACCAGCACGTCAAGGCGGACGCCTCAGCCGTCGAGCAGATCCTGTTCAACCTGGTGGACAACGCCTGCAAGTACGCGGCCGCGGCCTCGGACAGACGGATCCACCTACAAGCCGATCATGGGAACGGGTCGGGACGCCTGAGGGTGCGGGACCACGGCCCGGGCATCAGCAAGCGGGACGCTCGACGCCTGTTCCGTCCGTTTTCCAAGTCGGCGCGTGACGCAGCCGGTTCCGCGCCGGGCGTGGGTCTGGGATTGGCGCTCAGCCGTCGGCTGGCCCGCGCGATGGGCGGCGACCTGAGCATCGACGGTCGCGTGACCGCCGGCGCGTGCTTCGTGCTCGACCTGCCCGCCGGGCAGCCCCCTGCGTAACAATCTATCCGAGCCGCGACCGTGGGGGAGCGATCCAAGCATTACGGCACGAGCCGCCTGGCCTTTCGATGCCCGCCCACCGGAGTTGTTTGCCGGCCGTCGGTCCCGTATGATCCAATACATGAGGGCTGAGGAAATCACGAGGTTACTGAAGCGCCGTCCATTCGAGCCGTTCGGTCTGTATCTGTCAGACGGGTCGAGTTACGCGGTCCGTCATCCGGACCAAGTCATCGTGACGCCACGCGCCGCCTACGTTGGGGTGGGCAGGGACGGCGGCGGCGAACCGATTGTCCAAGACGTCGTGATCTGTGATCTGGTCCACGTCACTCGCCTCGGGCCCGCGCCCGACGCTTCCGACTCCAAAACGGAGTGACGATCCTGGTGGCGATCGTTAGGATGCGCCCGCCGGTTATTCACTCCGCCAGAACCGCGGCATGAACAACACGAAGATGGCGTAGACCTCGAGCCGACCCAAGACCATCAACAGGGACATGACGAGCTTGGCCTGCGGCGTGAACCAGCCGTAGTTGGCGGTGGCCGAGACCTCGGCGAGCCCCGGCCCGATGTTGTTTAGCGTTGCAGCCGAGGCCGTAGCGGCCGTGGTGACGTCGATGGGGCCACCGCTCTCACAAACCATGATGAGCATCGTGCCAATGGCGAACAGGAACAGAATCGTGCAGATGTAGACCAGTGTCGCGAGCTTCAGGTCGGCGTCGATGGCGGCCTTGCCCACGCGAATGGTGCGGACGACGTTGGGCCTGAACACCTTCTCCAGCTCCGCCCACATGATCTTGAAGCCCAGCACGATCCGGACGACCTTGATCCCGCCGCCGGTCGACCCGGACGACGCGCCGATAAACATGAGGATCATGAGCGTCGCCTTGGCGACGAAGGGCCAGTGATCGAACTCGGCCGTGCAGAACCCGGTCGTCGTCTGGAGGCTCACGACCTGAAACACGCCGTACCGGGCTGCCGTGGCGAGCGACGGGCCGACATGCTCTTCCTGCGTGGTCACAACGGGCCGGTGCCAGATCGATCCGATCACCAAACACGATGCCAGAGCGAG
>CAYOGX010000688.1:0-3685 GCA_964403235.1 uncultured Planctomycetales bacterium
TGCAGTCATCCCCACGAGGACATCGCCGGCATCAAGCGCGAGGCTGAACCATTCGCCAGCCCCCCGATCGCTGATTCGAATATCGTCCCAAAACCGGCTCAGCTCGCCGGTAGCGTACATCTGAAAGCGAATCTGGAAATCCGCCCCGAGCGTCAGACCGGCCTCGGCAGCCAAGGCGGACAGGTCAATTTCCGTGTGGTACCAGGTATCCCTCGACCAGTCTTCCGGCGGCTCCCAGACCGGGTACCAGTTGACACCGTCAGTACTGAGTGCAATGCCGTCGGACGTAGCATGCCCGGTGAACGGCCCGTGGAACGGGTCATTGCTGTCATTGTCGTTCAGGTGCCAGAAGCTCAGTGTGGCCTCAGCCACGCCTGTCAGATCGCCGGTCCACGTGGCGTCGACCATTCCTCTGTCCGAATGCATCAGCAGCGACGCGTTACCGACCGCGGCATCACGGTCATCGCGCGGTTCAACGTAGGAGCCCGAACGAGCCGTATAGACTGTCCATTCAGGACCAAGGCTTGCGCTCTCGAAGTCATCCCTGTAAACAAGATCGACCGACCCGACCACCGCCACCCGGGAAACGCCGTTGCCCAAGTCGATGAAGGCGGCGTTGATGTCCTGGGCGGCAGCCGGGTCGTCGTTGGGCGGACCGTCATGTTCTTCAGTTTCGGCGGCGGCGTTCAGGAGGAGGCGGACGGCGAAGTCGCCGGTGGTCTCGGCCGCGCCGGAGAAGATGATGCGGTACGCGCCGGCTTCGGCAATCGGGACGGTCTGGAGGAGCGCTTCCTGGTCGGCTGCAGCGGCGGTCGCCGTGCCGAGGAGCGCCCCCGATGGGTCATGAATCTCGACGGCCGGCTGCAGGCCGCTTCCGTCTGCGGGGTCCACGGCGACGGTCAGCGTCTGGTTGGTGTCGAGTTCGATCGAGCAGGCGGCCGGGGTTCCGGGGTTCGTGATCGCCCCGTCGAATCGCTGCTCGTAGACCATGGAGCCCAAGGGCTCGACGGGCGTGGTCTCGACCGGTATCGCGAATGTCGCCGCGAAGGCCTCAATCGGCGTGCCCTGGACGTCCAGGACGGCCCCGGCGGCGATGGCCGCCTCGTGCGTGCCGACCGTAAGCGACGGCAGTGAGAAGATGATGGTCTTCCCGTCGATCACGCTCAGATTGACGGCCTGGGTGCCATCGATCGTCAGGTCGCCCGCCGCCAGCGTGTCCAGCCGGATGCCGTCGGAGAACGCAAGCGTCATCTCCGTCGGCGGCGTGTCGAGGGCCGCGCCGTCCACGGGATCGACCGCGGCGGCCGTGAACGGCTCAGCGGTCATGCCCGTGTGCCCGGCTACTTCCAGCACGTATTCCCCGCCCAGCCCGGCGGCGAAGACCTTGATCCGGTACTGCCCCGTCGTCTCGGCCAGGTATGTCAGTTCGGCGTTCTTCCCGTCTGCGGCGTTGTTGTCCGCCAGGGCCACCAGCACCCCGTCCGGGTCGTACAACTCGACCACAGGGTCGACGACGTTGAAGAACTCGAACTCGCCCCCGCCCGGCGTTTGCGTGCTGATTGCCAGCGTGTCGCCGGCATTGACGGCCACCGTGTACCAGTCGGCGCCGAAGCTGATGTCGCCCCCGGTGACGCCGAAGCGGAAGTTGTTGCCGTAGTTATAGCTGAACGTCCTGGCATCCTGCATTGTGGCCAGATCGGACACGTATATCCGTACGGTGCTGCCGTCGGTCTTCGGAAAGAACAGTTCGCGCCCGATGATGCCGAACTGGCCTGTCCACGTATCACCGCGGCGGAAGGTCTTGGTCTGTCCGGTTAGCGGATCCGTAACGTTGAGGCCGCCATTGCCGTCACTCCGGAGCAAGCCGTACGGCGTCGCTGACGACCCGGCATACGCGTCGAGCGTGCGCTTCACCGCGGCAGTCTCATAGTCCAGCACAAGCGTCTGGGTTCCCACGCCGAGGAACACCTCTGTCCCATAGAACGTCATCGCGTTGGGATGACTGGTTTGGAGAGCAAAGGACCGCAGGATCTGGCCGCTGTCGGGGTCCATGTCGTGAAGGGTCACCTTGCCATCGTTGATCCCGTTGTCGGTCTCGTCGATCACGCCGACGACAAGGAGTGTCGTGGGCGTTGTGGCCATGGCCTTGATATAGCCGATTTCCGGCGCCAGTTCGGCCAGAAGATCTCCGGTCTCCGGGTCGTATTCGTAGATGTTGTCGTGGTCGTAGGGCACACCGGTCGGGTGATACGCCCCGGTGACAAACAGCCGCTCCATGTCGTACCCGACCGTGCCGAACGCCACGCCCGTGCGCGTGATGTCCTGGGCCGTTTCGGGGGTATCATGCGGCTCGATGCTGATCTGGGCGTTCCGGGTGACGACAAGCGAGTAGGCGGCCCCCTCGGCGCCGGTTATCCTGGCGAGGTACGTCCCGCCGGCCAGGGCGACGAAGTCAACGATCCCCTGGTCCCCGTAGTCGACGTCCTCGGTGGGAACGGCCAGGACGTTCCCGGCCGAATCCAGCAGCTCAAAACGCGTCGGCATGTCGTTGGACGATGTGAGCAGGAGCGTGGCCAACTCGTCCGGCTGCAGGGCAAAGGCGAAGTGGTCCTGGGCCCCGGCGGTCTTGATGACGACGTCGTCCCAACCCTCCCAGCCTAGTGGGTGGCCCCCGTCGTACTTCTGGAAGCGGATCTGGAAGTTCTCACCCAGGTCCATGCCAGCATCGACGGCTTCTGCCGCGAGATCGACAACGTATCGCTGATCCCAGGCATCTGTGTATTCGGCGGGCACCTCCCAGACGGGATGCCAGTTCACGCCGTCGGCACTAATGGCAATGCCGTTGGCCTGGTAGTGATCGGTGAAGTCGCCGTCGAAGGAAGCGTGCCCGGCACCGAAGGAGGCGAACGTGAACTCGAGGACGGCCTGCTCATAGCCTGCCAGGTCCACCGTCCAGTCGGCCTCGATGAGCCCGGGGCCGACCCCGGGGTTCGTGTTCCGCATGACCATCGCGTACGCCCCGTCGGCCGCGCCGTAGTCGTCCGTGACCTCGATCCGACATTGCGAAGGGCCCCGCTTGGCGACCCAGTCGGGCCCGAACGCCCCGGCCTCGAAGCTGTCGGCGGCTACGGTCGCTGTGCCGCCCGGCTCGATCGCCCCCAGCACGGCCGCACGTTCCCCCTGCCCCGCCAGGGCCAGGAACCCGGCGTCCAGGTCCTGGGCCGTGCCAAGCGCCCCGTTGTCAGGCCCGTCGTGTGATTCACCCTCCGCAACGGCGTTCAGGAGCACTTGGACGGTATACCCGCCGATGGTCTCGTCGGCGCCGGTGACGGTGAGCGTGTAGGTGCCGGCCGTCGCGGCGGGAACAGCCTGGAGGACGGCGGCCTCGCCTCCACCGGCGGCCACGGCGCTGCCGAGAAGCACCCCGGTCGGGTCGCGAAGCGCGATGTCGGGCATCAGGCTCACGCCGCCGTCGACCACGACGGAGATCAACTGGTCGGCGTCCAGTTGCAGCGGGATCGTGTCGACGGTGCCCGCAGTGTTCATCAGCCCGCGCGTGGCGTGGGTGTAGACCAGCGACCCGGCCGGGACGCGCGCATGGGCCGGGACGACCATCCGCACGGTGAAGGCTTCAATCGGCCGGCCCGCCAGGTCCAGGATCGCCCCGGCCGGTATGGTCAGGTCG
>CAYOGX010000689.1:0-3676 GCA_964403235.1 uncultured Planctomycetales bacterium
GGTGCAACATGGAGTGCAAGTTCTGCCAGAATTGGGAGATCAGCCAGTTTCGACCCGAGCAGGTCCCCAGCCGCGCGATCTCGCCCGCCATGCTCGTCGAACAGTGCAAACAGGCTCAGGCCAGATACGACTGTCACACCATCGCCTACACCTACAGCGAGCCGACGGTCTTCTATGAATACATGCACGACACGGCCGCACTGGCTAGGCGGCACGGGCTGGGCAGCGTGTCAATCACGAACGGCTACATGCTTGAAGCGCCGCTGCGCGAGCTGTGCAAGCAACTGACGGGCATCAAGATCGACCTGAAGGCCTTCACCGAGGACTTCTACAAGAAGATGTGCTCGGCCGAGCTCCAGCCCGTGCTCGATGCGCTACAGGTGCTAGCCTCAACGGGCATCTGGATGGAACTGGTCATCCTGATCATCCCGACGCTGAACGATTCGACCGACGAGATCCGTAAGATGGCCAAGTGGGTCGTCAAGCACCTGGGTCCGGACGTGCCGATGCACTTCTCGCGGTTCCACCCGACGTACCGCGTCAAGAACCTGCCGCGAACGCCGGTCAAGACGGTTGAGCGGGCCCGCAAGACGGCCCTTGACGCGGGCGTCCACTACGCCTACGTCGGCAACGTCCCGTGGAACGAGGGCGAGAGCACGTTCTGCCCGTCGTGCAGCAAGCGGGTCATTCATCGGCGCGGCTACCGCATCGTCGAGAACCGGATCACCAACGGTCAGTGTCCCGATTGCAAGACCCGCATCCCCGGCGTCTGGACCCAACAGCAGGCGTTGAGCTTCAAGCCGAAAGCGTAACCACCCCCTGCGCTCGGGTGGCACGGTCAAGCGACGCCGAGGCACGAGGCATCGCTTGGCCGTGGCGCCAGTTCGAATTGACCAGGGCATGCCTCAATGCACACGGCCAAGCCTCGCCTGACCGTGTCACACGATCGTTTGCGTGTCGCTGGCGGTCAGTGCAATGCGACCCGTCGGCCCTGCTCGGCCGATTGCAGGGCGGCGAGAATGGTGCGGAGGGTGTCGGCGGCGTCGGCCAGCGTGCAGACGGGCGTCGTCCGCTGCTCGACGTTTTTCAGGAACGCCTCGGCCTGGAGGACGAAGAAGTCGTCGCGCTCGAACGTTTGCGGGTCGGACCAGGTCCACTGTTCGTCCTTGCACACACCCAGCCGGCCAGGGGGCGACTCGAAACGAAGCGTGCCCTCGGTGCCGGCGAACTCGTAGAAGCCCGTGTTGTTCGTCTGGAACTGGTTCAGCGTGATCGTCCCGATGGCGGGACTGTCGCGGAATCGCAGGATCAGCGACGCGGTATCCTCGACCTCGACGCCGGGCAGGACGAGGTGGTCGGCCTCGCAGCAAACGCTGGCCACCGGGCCCATGCACCACTGGACGTAGTTGAGCGGGTGCGTGACGGCATCCTGGAGGGCGCCGCCGCCGGTCGCCCGGTCGGTGTAGTAGATCTCGCGGTAGGCCGGTCGATAGGTCGGGAAGTGCTGGCCCGACGAAGCCACCGCAGACATGACCTGACCGATCTCGCCCTGATCGATCCGCCGTTTGAGCTCGGCCAGGGGCGGCATGGCCCTCGAGACGTAGGCGACGCCGAAGACCACGCCCTTGCGTTCGATCGCCGCGGCCAGTTCGTCCACGCCGTCGAGGCGGGTGCTGAGGGGTTTTTCGCACAACACGTGGCAGCCGGCCTCGACGGCGCGGCGGGCCATCGAGACGTGAATGTTCGCGGGCGTGCAAATCACCACGGCGTCAAAGGCCGACGGGTCGACCGCGTCGTAGTCGTCGAACGTGGCCGCCACCTCGTAGTCACTCGCGAGACGCTCGCGGATGGCCGGACTGACGTCGCACAGTGACGCACGGACGCGACCCGTCTTGAGGAGACAGCGCAGGTGGCGCTCGCCGATTGACCCGCCACCGACCACCAGGACGTCGTGCGATGCCAAGGGTGCGTCTCCTTCGAGAGGGGGGTCATAGGCCCGCGCTTCGCTTGGGCATGCCACCCGGGCGTTTGGCAATGCGGGTTGCTAGCGGATCACCCATTCGTCGGGCACGACCGTTAGGACGGGTTCGCGACGCAGCAGCTCGATTCGCCACAGCATTCGGACCAGACAGCCGAGGTATTCCGGCGCCAGGCGCCGGGCCGCGGGGATCACCCCCGCCAGCGTCGGGTCGGCCTTGAGCCATTGCAGCAAGTCCGGCCGGGCGCGCAGCGAGATGTCCTCCTCCTCGTCCTCCATGCCGAAGGCCTCGTTGATGTAGTCGATGAGCGTTTTGGGCTTGGGCATGATGCGGATCTTGTAGTCGGTGAGCTTGGCCTTGCTCGCGGCGAACTGGATGCTCTCGCGTAGTCCGCCCAGCTGGTCGACGAGGCCCTTGGCCAGCGCCTGCCGCCCCGTGTAGAGCCGCCCGCCCGCGAGCTCGTCGATGTCGCCCTTCAGCCGTTCGCCCCGCCCGTCGACGACGCGCCGCTTGAACTGCTCATACACGTCGTTCATCAGGGCCACAACGACCTTCCGCTCGTCTTCGTCGAACGGTCGGGTCATGTTGAACATGTCGGCGTGTCGTCCATACTTGTAGGTATGGGTGGTGATGCCGATCATGTCGAACAGCCCGCCCAAGGCGAGCTTGCCGCCGACCACGCCGATTGAGCCGGTGAGCGTGCCGGGTTCGGCGAAGATGGCGTCGGCGGCCGTCGAGACGTAGTATCCCCCGCTCGCGGCGATATTGCCCATCGATACGATCACCGGCTTGCCGGCCTTGCGGACCACCTGGGTCGCCTGGCAGATGATGTCGCTGGCGACGGCCGATCCGCCCGGTGAGTCGACCCGCAGCACGATCGCCTTGACGTTCTTGTCCTTGGCCGCGTTGATCAACACGCCCTGTAACGTCGTGCTGCCGATGATGACCTCGCCGAACAGCGTCTGGGTGTTTCGCCCGGTCGAGATCACCCCGTCCACGTAGACCAGACCGATGACGTTCTTGCCCTTCTTGGCGCCCGACTTCATCATCTCGCCGAAGAGCTTGAAGAGGGCGAAGGGCGAGGTGAAGTCGAGGTCGGGCGACTGTTTCCGTCCGTAGCGTTTGGCCAGCTCGGCGCCGTCGAAGCGCTTTCGGACCCGGGCGATGAACTCGTGCCGATAGCTGAGCTCGTCGACGAGGTTGGCGGCCGCCGCCTGCCGGGCGGTCAACATCCCCTGATCGATCAGGCCCCGAACTTCGTCCGGCCGCAGACGCCGCGACTCGGCGATCAACTGCACCATCTGGCCGTACAGATCGCCCAACAGACGGTTCATCTGCTCACGGGCTTCCTCGCTGGGTCCGGTGCGTGTGAGGGGCTCGGCCGCGCCCTTGTACGCGCCGCAGTGCTGCATATCCGCGACGATGCCGAGCTTGTCGAGCAATCCCTTGAAGTAGAGCGCCTCGGCCGCCAACCCGGGCAGGAGCATCATGCCGCTGGGCACGATGCTGACCCGGTTGCACGCGGCGGCCACCATGTAAGCGCCCGGTCCGGCCTCCTCCAGGTGGCAGTGGATCTCTTTGCCTGCCTCGCGGAGCCGCTTGAGGGCGGCGCGGATCTCCTGCATCTGCGCCCAACCCAGGATGGGTTGGTCGAGCACGACGACGACGGCGGCGACGTTGTCATCCTCGGCGGCCTT
>CAYOGX010000690.1:0-3668 GCA_964403235.1 uncultured Planctomycetales bacterium
GTGGTTGTTCTCGACCGGGCGGACCTGATAACAGAACGGCTCCTTGAACGGGGCCTTGCCCTTGTCGCTGAGCAGCTCGGCCATGGGCATCTCGATCGACGGGGTCTTTTCGCCGTCGAGCCAGATGCGAATCGTCCCGCCGGGGTTGGCCGACCAGAACTCCGTGATGCACCCGGGGCCGGCCATCTCGGCCATCACGTTGCCCTCTTCGGGCGTGATGCGGAGGTAGTTTCCGGCGTCGCCGTTGGCCTCCCAGTCGATCTTGTTGCCCTTCTCGTCGATGCGGCTGCGACGGTCGTAGCTGCTGAATTGCCTGCACCGCACGCCGGGCTCGTGATGGGCCAGCCACTCGACGTCGACCATCCGCCGACAGAACCAGGCCACGTCGCGGGGTGCCGGCTTGGCGGGCGCCGCTTGGGCCGATGCCGTTGGGGGCTCGGGGAGGTCCGACGGGCCCCCCGCCGGGCCGGCTTCGCGCCCGGCCTGACAGCCCCATCCGACGAATCCTAAACCGGCGACCAGAACCGTCGCGACCACAACACTGACGATGCGCTTCATGGGGTAGGCTCCTCAAACGAGACTGGATACCGCGTCGAGGTCCACACCGGTGCCCAATGGGCACGGCGGGGGATCATATGATGCGCGGAAGGCCGATCGGCATCAACCGTCCGGCCCTTGTGGACGGTCCGTCGCCGGTTCGGGTTGCGGCGGAGGCGGCGCGAAGTTGCCTCACAGGAAACCGTCCTACCCGGGCCCGGGCGGCTCGGCGGGCTGCGTATAGGGGATGATGCGGTCCTTCCGCTCGCGGATCGGCGTGTCGCGCCGGGAGGGGTGGGCCTTGCGATAGGCGTCCATGCCGGGCGGCTCGGGGAAGGCCTTGGCGAAGTCGATCGGCGGGCGATGCCGTTTGCACATGATCGCGAGCATCTCGGCTACCTGGTCCCAGACCGCCCGTTTGAAATCGACCGGCAAGCGCTCCCACAACCGCACCTTTCCCACCATGCCGACGGGCGACTGCACGCCCACCGCGGGTCCCATTAAGAAGACCGCCAGCCGGTCCCGCGCCATCCCCCGGAAGTCCGGAAGCTGCCGACGCTCGGTGTCATCGTCCTTGCGCTGTAGCATGAACTGCCGCCAGATCTTGCGGGCCTGGTTGGTGCAGCGGGCGAACCTCTCCGACTCGCCGGTTGCCAGTCCCAGATACGCCTGTCGCAACAGCCCGTTGACGGTATCGGTGACGCCCCTGGGGATGTTGAACTGGCTGCGGACCGCTCCGGCGATGAATTCCTCGAGCGGCTTGGTGTACATCTTCTTGATCGTCTTGCCATCGGCCTCACGGAAGTTCTGCCGGAGGTAGTTGTAGTAGTAAGCAGCCTTGTCCGTCTCGCCGCTGTAGTAAAGCTGCCGGACCGCCTCGTGCAGGAAGAACTGATGCCCCGACCCGAGGTACTGGCCCCCGCCTTCCGCCCGCCAGTGTGGCGTGGCGTTGTACCGCTCCCCCAGCGCGATGTACATCTCATGCGTAATATTGATGAACCGCAGATCGGGCACCTGATTGAAGTAGGAGAGATTTACGTTTTCCGGATCGGGCTCGAACACCAACCAGCCGCGGCGTGACAGGTTGCGGAGCGCATACAACAGGACCCGTTCGGTGTTGAGTCGATCCAGCTCGTCGTCGATTTCCCACTTGGGGCTCTTGCGGGTCCCCAGGATCGTCCAGTAGATGCCGTGCGTCTCCACGCACCGCCAGTCGAACGGGCCGTACGTCTCCATCAGCTCGTACATGAGCGCCGGGTCGAGCTGGTACCGCTCGCGCAGTAAGAATGCCCTGATGAACGCCATCAGCCGATCTCGCCGGTCGGGCGGATCGATGCCGTCGAGGAAGGTCTTGATCGCCGCCGCCTGCGGGTTCAGCGCGTCGCTCGCACCGACCTGGATCCGCGCCAGCGTCGTCTCGTCGGGCTGGGCCGCCTGCCAGTAGTGCGTCATGAACTGGTCCGTCTGGCCCAGTGCCCCGACCGAATCGGCGTCGGACTCGTTCAGGTTGATCCCGTCGTCGAGGGGCAGCCCGAGCTTGCGGATGCCCATGACGAGCTCGAGGTTGTTCGGCTCGGCGGCGATGAAAGCCGCCACGGACTTGGGGGCCTCGGCGATGGGCTTGAACTCGGCCAGGACGCGTTCGGTCGTCGGGTCGGGGATCCGCGGGCCGAGCAGGCGCTGCATTCGCATCGCCCAGTACCGCTTGTAGCTGCGGTGCATGTCGTCGGTCCACTCGCCCATCTTGTTGAAGTAGATCCAGGCGAGCCAGCGGTACAGCCAGTTGCTCCGCGGGTTGAAGACGATGCCCTTGTCGCGGAGTAGCCGCACGCCGTTGTAGACCCACTTCCACCGCTCCTCGGGGGTGTGGGTGGCCACCGAGATGTTCCACGCCATATTCCACGAGTGGAACACCCACACCGGGGGAAAGCGCGGCTGGAGCTTGCAGATCTCCTCGGCCAGGCCCTTGGCCTCGAAGTACTTGCCCTCCTCCTTGAGCCGCTCGATCCGCACCCACAGCATGTTGACCAGCAGTCCACGGAACGAGCCCAACATCGCCGTCCGCCACGCGATCTCGGGCGACAGGTTCTTGCGGAGGTCCTCGTGGAAGACCAGCTCCAGGTCCTGCCGATCGTCGTTGATGCCCGCCTGGTACACGCTCGACGCGGCGATGAAGACGATCGCACCGAGGACCGCAACGATCTGGATCTGTCGCGACGTACTCATCGGGTCACACCGTCACCTGGGCCAGTTCCCGTTTCCAGAAGATCAGAACCGCCAGCACCAGGTAGATGACCGACTGGATCAGGACCATCACCGCGAACGCCTCGCCCAGCGACCCCCAGGTGATCGCGCGGCCGTCCGCGAGCAGATCAATCGGGTTGTACTTGTCCAGGCTCGGCACGGCGTTGATGATGAGCATGATGAACGGCTTGAAGATCCAACTGAAGTAATCCAGCGGGTCCTGGTGGGGGTTGGGTGCCTCGCGGATGTAATAGATGGCCGTGTAGACGAAATCGCTCAGCGCCGACGTCACCAACACGGAGCTGCACAGCAACGCGCCGACCGAGAAGCTCAAGAACGACCCGGCGAACAGCCCGAGCGCCGCCAACGGCACCAGCCAGACGAAGATCAGCAGCATCGAGCGGACGAAGTTGCTCTCGAAGGACGAGACCTCGTAGAGGACCTCGAGCCCGTTCGGCTCCTGGAAGGTCACCGTCGACTTGTTCGTTGGCGCGGTCGTGACGGTGTAGAGGTAGGCGGCGTGTCGGTTCACGAACGTCACGCGGAGCGTCCCGTCCTTCTCGACGACGTCGCTCTTGATCGGAAAGTAGTGCCACTGGTCGATCGAGTCGCTACGGGGGATGGGGATGCAGCCCGGCTTGGTCGGATCGCCGATCAACCAGACGCACTTGACCTGCATGCCCGCGGGCGCCGGGGACCCCCGCATCTTATAACGCAGGTGGATGTACTCACACCCGGGGTCGGGATGGATGCCCTCGAACACCCACGTCTTGAGATCTCCCGGCGGCACCGACCGCCATCGGTGACGGGCTTCGGAGTAGTAGCTGCTCTTGATCGAGTCGGCCAACCGGGACGTCATCTCGACCTCACGGTACCGGTCGGTCTTC
>CAYOGX010000691.1:0-3662 GCA_964403235.1 uncultured Planctomycetales bacterium
GCCGGGCGGGATGGCCACCTCGACGATCGTACCCGGACGCCGCCGGACATGATAGCCATCCGTGTCTGACTCGGCGATTTCGTGCCCGTCCAAACGGAGGTGCGTGATCTTCGCATCCGTGTATGGGATCAGCAGCCGGACGGCCAGACCGTGCTCGATGGGACCGGCGGCCTGTTTGCTCATCGGTTGGGACTGCAAGGCGTTAAGCGCAGGAGTCGTCTCGGCGAAGGCCGCTACGGCCTCGCCGTCGATGTGCTTTTCCGCCCCCAGCTTCTCAACGACCGGCGACAGCTTCTGATCGGCAAATACGCGGGCGCGCGCCGCGGGATCGGTGCAGACGAAGGCCATCATCGTCCCGCGCGGCTCGGGGTGGGCGCAGCCGTAGGACAACTGGCCCAGCTTCTGCCACAGCTCAACGCGACTGGCGCGGCGCTCGGCGGCGGTCGTGCCCCAGGCAGAGAGGGCCATCGACGTCCAACACGCCACCTGGTTCGTCGGGTACCCGCGGTAGCGCTCGCCCCGCCATCGCTCGTTGCCGATCCGCAGCAACCGCCGCAGCCGGACGACGGTGCTCTGCTCGAACCCCGACTCCATCGTGATCGAGATCGTGTGGGCCGTGTGATAGCTGTAGACGCAGTCGTTCACGCGGGCGTGACGGATGTAGTAATGGTGGTCGGCGCCAGGCACGGGCGCGGTAGCGCGGACCTGGCCGGCGCTCTGTTCGCCCGACGTGATCAAGAACCCCGCCTCCTCGGCCGCCTGATCCATCAAGCGCGGGATCTCGGGCAGGTACGACCGGCACAGCCCGCTGGCCCAACTGATGCCTGTGCTCTCCCACATCGTTTGCTCGGTGAACCAGACCCCGTGGACGTCCGCGTGCACCTCGGGCCGGTACTGGTCGATGACTCGCTGTAGGGCCACGGCCTCGGGATGCTTGTCCGGGTCGACGACCCCCTCAAAGCCCCAACACATGTAGACGTCGCTGCCGCCGTCGCCCGCCAGGCCGTCCGGGTTGTTGCACGGCATGATCAGAACGACCTGCCGCCGGCGGATCTCGGCCGCAAGCGCGTCGTCACCGATCAGCCACTGGGCCAGCCGCAACAGGCCGCTGCACGAATTCCGCTCCGTCGCGACGTGACACGCGGTGATCAGTGCGACCTGCTTGTCCGCGTCGGGCAGGTCGTAGTCGCTCACGCGACAGACGACGATGGGTCTGCCCTTGGGCGTCTTGGCGATCGTGTCGATCCGCAGGGCTCGCGGATGCAGCTGTTGCCACCGCTTCAGGCCCTCGACGATCTCGGCCGGCGTCGGCAGCACGACCTTCGTGTACGGCGGCTTGGCGGCGGTCGCGACGCCGCCGATGAGAGCCAGAACGATCAGCGGCACAACGCCCGCCAGACGATGTATGCTCCTCATGTCAATGACCTCCCTGGGTTGTCCGAGGTCCAGCATCGTGCCGAAGCACCTGGTCATGGAACGGGCCCATCATATCGTTCTCGACTTGCGATGGCACGGGTACTCGGTTCGCCAGCAGGCGTGGTGATTCAGGGGATCGGATGGGCTGGGTGGGTCGTCCGGATTGCTCAGGCTTCAAGGTCGATGTGGGTTTGCCCGTCTTCGTCGGTGGTGATGCCGCTCTGATCGCCGTGGTCGGTGGGTTCTGTGGTCTGTGCGTTTTCTTCGGTGGGCGTCTCGGAGAAGTCCCGCCCCTGGCCGCCGCCGCCGGCGTCGGCGTTGACGGTCATGCTGTTTTCGTCGCCCACGACGTCGTTCTCGCGCTGGGCGGCCCGTTGGGCGGCCTCCCGCGCGCTGTTGACGCGGCGGTTGTGCTCATTGTCTTGGATGCCGCCGGCCGTGTTCTGCTGCAGGCCCGCTTGCAGGGCCGAGCCGGCAATGTCAGACGGCATGCCAGCCATGGCGTGTCCTGCCTATCTCGGCGCGTCCATGGATCTTATCGGTTCGGCGCGACCGATGACTTGAATGCGCCCGATCCGCCGACAAATCGCGCGCCGCGGATGCGGGCGGAACGGACTGTCGCCTTCACACGCGCAGCTCCCGCTTGCGATCGCTGAGCTGGGCTTTGAGCCGGCTCAGGATCGACGAGTGCATCTGTGAGACCCGCGACTCGCTCAGATCGAGCGTGCACCCGATCTCTTTCATGGTCATCTCTTCGTAGTAGTACAGCAGGATGATCAGCCGTTCCGCGCGGGTCAGGCCCTTGGTGATGAACTCCTTTAGGTCGCGCTTCTGGATCTCCGACAGAGGGTCTCTGCCGCGCTTGTCCTCCAGCACGTCGATCTCGCGGACGTCTTTGTTGGAGTCGGTCTCGAAGTACTTGCGATTGAGCGAGACCAGCGTGATGGCCGTCGCGTCCCGCAGCAGCCGATCGAACTCCTCGCCGGACATCCCCAGCCGCTTGGCGATCTCATCCTCGGAGGGGACCCGCCCGAACTCGGCCTCGAGCTCCTTGCTGACCGCGTCGAGCTTGTGGGCGCGCGAGCGGACCAGCCGCGGCACCCAGTCCATCGTTCGCAGCTCGTCGAGGATCGCGCCGCGGATTCGCGTGGCCGAGTACGTCTCGAACTTGACGCCCCGCTTGAGATCGAACGCGTCGATGGCGTCGATCAGCCCAAAAATGCCCGCCGAGATCAGATCATCCAGCTCGACCTCGTCGGGCAGCTTGGCGCGGATTCGTTCGGCGTTGTACTTGACCAGGGGCAGGTAGCGCTCGATCAGCCGGTTTCGGATTTCCTCCGTGCCCGTCCGCTTGTACTTCCTCCATAAAGGAAGCACGTTCTTGTCGACCTTGGTCTTGATCATCCGACTCCTCCTTGAGCGGAACGTGATTGAACCGTCTCGGGTTTTGAGGTATGGGCCTCGGTCAATACCTCACCGAAAACACGATCGACCTATCGCGTGCGCGCGCCGGCTCCTTCCGGCGCACGTTTGGTCTCTTGTTGCTCGGCCGTCGCTTCGTCATTGGAGGTGGTGGGCGCGTCGGCCCCGTTGGCGCCCTTTGCCTCGGACGTGACGGCGGCGCTCGCCTCTGCCTCCGGCTGTGTCCGGGCCTCCCGCTCCCTCATCTGTTGGCCATATTCAGCGGCGACGGCCTGGCCAACCCACCCGACTCCCAGGCCAATCACGAAGAAGGTGACCAGCGACCATAGGGCGCGGATCAGGATCGTATCGGTGGGGTTGTCGACCGCGAGCCCCCGGAAGATGCTGACCGCGAAGGCCAGCAAGGCCGTGCATGTGGCACACAACCGAACCATTGGCAACATCCTTGTCGCTAGCCGCAGGCCATCCTTGCCGCGGCACATCGTCGCCGGGCCCTACAAAAACAGGTTCGCCACCCGGCGGAAGAAGCCGTCTTCGGACTCGACCGTGAACGTCTCGCGGGCCAGTTTGCTCGCTACCGCCGCCAGGCAACTGCTGGCCGGCGCCCGAGGGTACTTCAGAACGACGGGCACGCGCTGACGGACGGCCATCGGCACGTGCTCGTCCCGGAGGACGTATCCGATGTCGGTCACCTGGAGTCCGAGGAACCGATGCGCCACCTCGATGAGCCGATGCGCCGCGGCGCGGGCCTCCCCGCTGCTGCCGGCGAAGTTCACCACCACCCCCAACGTCGAGGCGAACCGTTCACGCGACAGCACCTTGAT
>CAYOGX010000692.1:0-3640 GCA_964403235.1 uncultured Planctomycetales bacterium
CTCGCTGATGGCGCCGCGCCCGCTCCAATGCCAAAACGGCCTGAAGGAGGGTCCCACCCAGTTCTACGTCCCGATCGCCCGCAAGGCCCTAAGCGAGATCAAGGTCATCTACACCGACCTGGGCCAACCCGAGAACGTCGAGCTAGACGTCCACGACGGCGGCCACGAAATCGACCTGCCCGCCCTGACGGCGTTCTTCAAGAGACATCTGTCCATCAAGGACCCGTAGCCCACCGCGGCGCACCGGGTGGCAGGCCATACGCGTCCGATCGGTCCCTACTTCGAGATAAACTGGGCGGGCTTGTCGCTACGATCCGTCAGCCGGGCGCTGAAGGCCCACTCGCCGCTTAGGTTATTGATCTTCAGCAGGATCGTGTTGACGCCCTTCTTGCCTCGGACCTTCAAGACGTCCTGGTCGGCCTGCCAGGCCCGGCCGTCGTCGAACCGACCGACAAGCTCGCCGTTGAACCAGCACTTGAACCCGTCGTTGCTGCCGATCTTGAGCAGCAGGTCCCGATTCCTGTCCAGCACGACCTGGGCGTGGGCGTAGATCGCTGCCCCCTTGGCCCCGCCGTACAGCGCCTGGAGGTCGATCATCGGTCGTTCGCTGACGTATGGCTCCCATTTGAGGCCCTTGCCTCGAGCGGGGTAGGAACCGCTCAGATCGACCTTTGGCTCGCCGACGAACGTCTTGTCCATTGGGTCGGTCTTGCCGTCCCACGGGAACGGCCCGACGAGGTGCCAGCGGGTGACGTAGCCCTGCTTGGCCGGCCCGGCGTCGACGCGCACGCCCAGCTTGTCGAGGCCGCCGACCGCGCGCTGACGCGCGGCCAGGTCCCGCGCGATCTTCAGCGCGTGGGTCAGCATCCTGACGGTCTTGGGCTTGTCCTTGCCCGCGAGGTTGCTGGCGACAGCGATCAGGACGTTCGTGCTGCCGGCCCGCAGCTCGACGGGCAGATCCTGGTAATTGCGTAGGATGGGCGCGACGTTCGTGCAGTACCGGGCGATCCGGCTTAACGATTGGGCACTGCCGATGGCGGCCATGCCGTCCAGGCCTGCGCGCTTCAGCGGTATGGTGGTGGCGCGGTCCAAGAGGTCGTGATACATCCGCAGCGCCTCGTCGTGCTTTTTCTGGTCGAGTTTCGCCTTGGCCGATGCCAACAGCGCCTTGGCCTCGGCCTCGGGTATGGGTCTGGCGGCTTCGGGCGCCTTGGCCACCTTCGGCGCGTCCTCACGGACGATCTCGATGAAGTTGATCACCGGTGCCTTCAGTGCCGTAGGCCTGGGCGTTTTCGGCACCAGCTCGATCGGCAGCCCACTGGCCACGTCGATGCCGCGGAACTCCTTGACGACGGCCTTGTTCTGCCCGCCGGCCGCCTTGGCGATGTCGAAGCCCTTCACCGCCGTCTTGCCCAGCACCTTGATGTCGAACACTCGTTGGCCCACCATGTCGCCCGCCGGCGCGGCGAACCCCAGACGCACCGTGTACCGGCCCCCACCGTCCGACCAGAGGTCGTCGATCAGCGGCAACTCGCACCGCAGCAGGCCCAGACACCCCGACGTGAACAACCACGGCTTGTCCGTGCCCTCGATCGTCACGCCCCTGAAATCGCGACGGAAGTACCCCATCCCCGCCAGCAGCTTCTCGTTGAGCGGTTTGAATTTCATGCCGTACCCGATCCGCGGGCGCGGGTAGCCGAGCCACAGGTTGCCGGCCTCGTCGCGACGGTCGGCGGGTGCGCCGAGGTTCAGGCACAGCCGCTTCACCGGTGCTTGCGAACCGTTGGTGATGAAGACCGTCCACGGCTTGGGCTTCTCCCCGGTGCGGGGCTTCATGGCGACCGAGCAGCGCAACGGGAACGAACACGTGCAGCCGGAACTCGCCTCCGGCATCATCAGCAGACCGTTCGCCGAGATCATGTTCAGCCAGCAGCCTGGCCGGATCCCGCCAAACAGCGCCAGCCCCGCGTCGCCCGTGATGTCGTAGATGGCCCCGCAGTACGAACGGTAGAAGAAGCAGTTCGGCGCCGCGCACGTGATCCCGCAGCTATGCCCAGGCCGCAGAAACTCCCACGGCACCGGCTCGTCCGTGATCGGGTGGGCCCGCGTCTTGATCTTGCCCGTGCGAAGCTCACATAGACGCGGCTCGATGATGATCGTATCGCCGACGACGACGGGACGGCGCAGGTAGTTCAACTGCTTGGACCAGACGACGTAGCCCGTCTTCGCGTCCACCGTCGTGATCCGCCGCCATCTGAGCTGGTTGCTCCCGAACAGCCCGCGATCGTGGTTACTGAAGTGTCCAAAAAACACCAGCAGCCCGTCCTGACAAGCCATGCCCAGCTTGTCGCCGCCGCACCCGGTTAAGTCGATGGGCTTTTCCCACCGCTTCTCGCCCGTGGTTGCGTCCAGGGCGATCAGCATCCGGACGTCCTCGATGCCCGCGCCGAGCTTCGCCTCGTCGCCCACCTCGTGGAGGCCCTTCTTGATCAGCTCCTGTTTCTCCTCGATCGCGTCCGCCCGCTGCGCCTTGCTCACGACGTTGTCGACGAAGTACACGGTCCCGTCCGCGATCGTGATGGATATCTGCGGGATCTTCTTGCCGCGGTAAACCCACACATGCTTTCCGGTGCCCGGATCGACCGCGAAGACCGCGTCGCTGACCATCATCTTGGGTGTGGCCGACCCCTTCGGCGTCTTCTCGCTCCCCCAGGCGGGGAAATCCCCGACGTACCGCCACAACATGCCCGACCGCTGCATCGCCGCCCGCGCCAGCTTATCCGGCACGGGATAGATCGCCTTGAGCTTGCTCAGCGCCGAGGCGAACCGTGGCGGGATCTCGCCCAGGTCCTTCCATTTCCCGTCCTCGACCAGGGCCTTCCAGACCGCGCCGTATTCCTGTCTCAGCGGCATCGCGGACGAGCCGAACAGGACCTTGTCCGTGCAGGCCACGTGCCCCCACCGGCGTGGCTGGCCCTCGGGCGACGGCGGCAGCTCGAACACCCGCACCACCTTGCCAGTGGCGGGGTCGAGGCGATAGCAGTTGCTTTCGGCTGCGACGTAGAGCGCGTCGTCGTTCACCGCCAGGTTCCCCCCGTCGACGTCGACACGGACCCGCACCGCCCCGGGGATCTTGCGCTGCCATAGGATCGTGCCGTTGTAAGCGTCGATGCCCGTGACGACCTCCTCGCCCTGGATGAACAGGCGCCCGTTGATGGCAAGCGGGGCCTCCGCCCGGGCGTGCCGCTCGACCATCGTCTCGGGGCCGGGCTTGCCGAACCACAGAACGCCCAGCGGCCCCTTGACGAGCTGATCGTCGGAACAGGCGGTGTTGTGCGGGCCCGCATACAGTTGCCTCCAGGCCCCCGCGCCGGCGAGCTTGCCGCGGACGCCCTTGACCCAGATGCCGTGCTCCTTCGATTGCGAGACCGCCGGCTTGGTCAGGCCCGCCTTCTTGACGTAATCAATCAGCCACTCGGATTCGGCCTGCTTGGCCGGACCCACCACCTCGGCCGGCCGACCGAAGTACGCCACGCCGCCGAATGGTCGCAGAACTCGATAGGCCTCTTTCGGGGGGTACGACATCTTGCCCGCCGTCACCATCTCGTCCGACACGATCAGGTTCGCGAAGTAGTCGGGC
>CAYOGX010000693.1:0-3639 GCA_964403235.1 uncultured Planctomycetales bacterium
TTATGGCAAGGCGCGAGCAACGTTGGGCGATTTGGAAGATCGTCCTGGTGATGATCGGGACGATCATCGGGGCGGTGGCCCTCTTCGTAGCGGGGCATTACGTCCGTGGGGGGGGGGCTGCGGTTGCGGCCGACGCCCCTGGTGGTCCCGCAGCGGCCGGACAGACCCTGGGCAACATGCTCATGCTGTTGGGGGCGATTTGCTGTGGGATGGTGGTGATCTGCATCGGTTGGTTGGTCGTTCGCTACTACCAGAGCATCCCGGCCTGGAAGAAGCGGGCCAAGCTGCCCGCGCACCGCCGCAAGTAGGCAAATCACTCGAACCGTTACGACCAGGAGCGCATCATGTCCACCGCACTGGATGGCGTCCTATCGGGCGAAATCGACGAGCTTCGCCAGACTGGTCGATACAAAACCGCCAACGAATTGCAATCACCCCAGGCGCCAGCCGTCGAGATGGACGGCCGACCGACCGTGATGCTCAGCAGCAACAACTACCTGGGGTTGGCGGATGACCCGCGCGTGGTTGCGGCGGCTAAGGACGCGCTGGACCGATACGGGATGGGCACGGCCAGCGTGCGGTTCATCTGCGGCACGATGACGTGCCACCGCGAGCTTGAGGCCAAGATCGCCGAGTTCCTCGGCTGCGAGGCGGCGCTGACGTTTATCAGTTGCTGGGATGCCAACATTGGGCTGATCCCCACGCTGGCGGGGACCCCCGAGGACGCGATCTTCTCGGATGCGCTCAACCACGCGTCGATCATCGACGCGATTCGACTCAGCAAGGCGCAGCGATTCGTCTATCCGCACCAGGAGCTGGACAAGCTGGCGGAGGTGCTGGCCGGGGCGACCGCCCGCGTGAAGCTGATCGTCACTGATGGCGTGTTCAGCATGGAAGGCGACATCGCGCAACTCCCGCGGCTCAAGGAGTTGGCCGATCAGTACGACGCCGTGCTGGTCGTCGACGAATCCCACGCGACGGGCGTGTTGGGCGCCCACGGCCGCGGCACCGCCGAACATTTCGGCGTGCTCGGCGAGGGCGTGATCCAGACCAGCACGTTGGGCAAGACGCTCGGTGGGGCGTGCGGCGGGTACGTGGGTGGCAGCCGCCTCGTCTGCGACTACCTGATCCAGAAGTCGCGACCGCATCTGTTTAGCAACGCCCTGCCGCCGGCGGTCTGTTGCGGGGCCATCGCCGCCATCGAGGTCCTGATGGCCGAGCCGGAGCGGCTGGTCCGGCTGCGTGAGAACACTGCCCATTTCCGCCAGCAGATCGGGCGGCTGGGGCTGAAGGTGGTCGAGGGGGTGACCCCGATCGTGCCTGTGATCGTAGGGGAGACGGCCGTGGCGATTCGGGCGCAGCAGGCCCTGTTGCAGCGGGGGGTCTTCGTGAGCGGATTCGGTTACCCCGTCGTGCCGAAGGGCGAGGCGCGGTTGCGATGCCAGATCTGCGCGACGCACACACGCGAGCAGCTCGACCAGGCCGTCGCTGCCTTTCGCGAGGTGCGCGACGAGTTGGGCCTTGCCCAGTGAGTCGCTTCGCCTGTGCGGGACCTCCGTGGGCGACATGAAGGCCCCCCTGCGCCGGTTGGACGCGCGTTGTCTATCGCCGTTAGATCGGTTAGGATGATCGGCGCCGGGGCACGTCGGACACGGGAGGTCCGTGCAGGCATTGATTGAGATCGACGGGGCTCAGGGCGAAGGGGGTGGCCAGATCCTTCGCACGTCACTGACGCTCGCGGCGTGTCTGGGCAAGTCGGTGGCGATTCGGAATATCCGCGCGAATCGTCCAGCGGGTGGGCTCCGGCCGCAACACGTCACAGCGGCGCGGGCGGTGGCCCGGGTCTGCGGGGTCGAGCTGGCGGATCTGGGCGTCGGTCAGACGGAGCTGGTTTTCCGCCCCAAACCGCCCAAGGCGGGGGCGTACGTGTTTGAGGTCGGCACGGCCGGCTCGACCTCTCTCGTATTGCAGACCGTGACGCTGCCGCTCGCGCTGGCGGACGGGCCGAGCATCCTGAAGATCACCGGCGGGACGCACAACCCCAAGGCGCCGTGCTTCGAGTACCTGGCGCATGTGTGGGTGCCGTTCGTCCGGGAGATCGGGCTCGGGATGGGCATCGGCATGCAGCAGGCGGGATTCTACCCGCACGGCGGCGGCACGGTGGTCGCCCAGATCGACGGTGGCACGACGGGTGAAGCGCTCAAGCCTATGAATCTCGCGCAGCGCGGTGAGATGACGTCGCTTCAAGGCGTAGTCAGGACGGCCAATTGCCCGATAAACGTCGGCTACGGGCTGCGCAGGGCCGCCCTGCTGCAGATAGGCCGGCGGGGCCTGGATAAGATCGACATGGAGATCAAGCTGCTCAAGGCCGTCGACGAGGGAGCGTATTGCGTCGTCTGGGCCGAGTTCGATCGCTCGCGAACGGCCTTCGTCGGCGTTACCGGCAAGGGCAAGACCCCTGAGGGCGCCGCCGGCGAGGCCGTGGGGGAGCTGGGCGACTTCCTCGACCAGGAGAAGAGCGGCGGGGCCGCGCTCGATCCGTACGCCGCCGATCAGGTGATGTTGCCGCTGGCCTTGGCGCCGAGCACCAGCGCCTACACCGCATCGAAGATTACCGACCATTGCCTGACCAACGCCGCCGTCATCGAGCAGATCACCGGCCGATCGGTCCAGATCGAAGGCGATAAGGGAAAGCGCGGCACCATCACGATCACGTGACCAACGCCATCGGCCCACAAGACGCACCGGACGTGCCCGAACCATGGAACTTCCCGAACTGTCCGCTCTGGCCAAACGCTATCTGGCAGGGGAGGTCTCTGAGCAGGAATTGGCCGACCGGCTCCAGGCGATCAGCATGAGCGTCTCGTTCGCTTCAGCGATCACGTCGTTCGAGACGCTGTACGGTCTGCCGACGGCCACGTGGCGCGACGTGCGCGTCCCGATCTCGACCATCGACGCGACGCAGTTCTGCCTGCAATACAACAAGGTGCATCTGGTCCGGTGGTTGTTCGCGCGGGCGGAGGACTTCGAGCGGCTCAACGCGACCTACTTCCCCGAACACCCGATCAGCGTGTTGCGATTGGGCAACGGGCGATTCGGCGTCATCGACGGGCACCACCGTCTGTGGCAGGCGGGCGTGCTGTTCGGCCCCGAGGGCGATGTCCCCGTGCGAATGGTCTCCTCGGAGAATCCGCGCCTGCTGACGAGCGTGCGCGACGAGATCCGACGCGTGGCCGAGGCCAACGGATCGGCCGAGCTCCGCCGAATGCCCATCCGCGACGCGCCAAGCACCGATGCCCTGATCAGGATGACCGGCGGCATGGACAACCCACGCTGGCTGCTCGCCGGCCCGTGGCCCTCGACCCGAGGCGAACCGGACTCAGAGTAGGGCGCGTCATCGACGCATCTCCCCCTGCTGACGGACACGAATCTCCACGCCCGTCACGTCGGGTTGGCCTTGTTCGACGCGGAGGCCGACGTGATGCCGGGCGGGCGTTAGCCATTTCGGGGTAAGCGGCACCACGACATGGCCGTTGGCGGGCTTGCGAGATCCGGCGATCGGGTTCTCGTCGAACCGGATCGTCAGCGGGGCCTCGCCCGTGACGTCCACCCGCAGCGCCACCTTGGCCGTGTCGGGCG
>CAYOGX010000694.1:0-3637 GCA_964403235.1 uncultured Planctomycetales bacterium
CCGACCACACGCACTTCGGCCCGTTGCCGTTCTCCACCTCCTTTTACTCCCCGGCACCAGCCCAGATGCAGCCCCGATAACCTGTGGCCCCAGCGACGTAGGGCCTTAATACAAGCCAATGGCCTCGCCCGTAGGACGAGGCCGATCCTTCGCAACCCCACTTTCGCCCGCCATCGCTGCTTGCCGATGGCGATTGAACCCACCCACCCTTACAGGCGGGTCATCCGGATTACCTCTTCGATCGTCGTGTCTCCCGCGCAGACCTTGTCGAACCCGTCCTCGCGGAGCAGCCTCAGCCCATGGCGCCGCGCCACCTCCAGCAGCTTGCCGGCCGAGGCCCGCTGCACGATCATCTCGCGTATTTCCTCATTCATCATCAATAACTCGTAGATGCCGACCCGCCCCAGATAGCCCGTCTTCAGGCATTTCTGGCACCCCGTCCCCCGGTAGAGCACCTGCCCGGGCTGATACTGGAAATCAGGCGGCAGGGCGGCAGGGTCCGGTTCGTAGGCTTCCTTGCATTCCGGGCAGATCCGCCGGACCAATCGCTGGGCCATCACCCCCTCGACCGAGCTGCTGATCAGAAACGGCTCGACCCCCATGTCCAGCATCCGCGTCGGCGCCGTCGCCGCGTCATTCGTGTGCAGTGTGCTGAAGACCAGGTGGCCCGTCAACGACGCGTTGATGGCCACATCCGCCGTCTCGGCGTCGCGAATCTCGCCCACCAGGATCACGTCCGGGTCGTGCCGCAGAAACGACCGCAGCGCCGAGGCGAAACTCAGGCCGATCTTCCGAAGCACCTGAACCTGATTGACCCCCTCAAGCATGTACTCGATCGGGTCCTCGATCGTCAGGATCTTGATCTCGTCCGAGACGATCTGGTTCAGCGACGCGTACAACGTTGTCGTCTTGCCGCTGCCGGTCGGGCCCGTCACCAGGATGATCCCGTGCGGGCGGGAGATAAGCTGCTCGAACGTCTCGAGCAGCCGCTCGCTCATGCCCAACTCCGTCAGCTCCACCAGCGATGCCTGCTTGTCCAGGATACGCAGGACCACGCCCTCGCCGAAGGCCGTCGGGATCACGCTGACACGGAAGTCGATCTCCCGGCCCTTGAACTTGACCTTGAACCCGCCGTCCTGCGGCAGCCGCTTCTCGGCGATGTTCATATTGGCCAGGATCTTGATCCGGCTGATGATGGCCGGCTGGAACCGACGGATCTGCGCCGGCACGCTCGTGTTGTGGAGCACCCCGTCGACGCGATACCGGATCTTGAGGTCGTGCTCGTACGGCTCGATGTGAATGTCGCTGGCCCGCTCGCCGATGGCCTCTTCGAGGATCTCGTTGACCAGCCGGACGACGCTGGCCTCCTGGGCCATCTCGATGATGTCCCCGTTCTCGTCCACGCTGTCCGAGATGACCTCCACCTCATCCTCGTCGATCAACTCGCCGATCGTGTCGCCGCCCACGCCGTAGTGCGTCTTGATGACCCGGTCGATCTCGACCTGGACCGCCAGCACCGGCTCGACCTTCAGACCCGTCATCATCCGCAGCTCGTCGAAGGCATAGACGTCGAACGGGTCGCTCGTGGCCACCTTCAGCGTATCCTCGGTCCGCTCGATCGGGATCAGACCGCGACGGTGCACCAGCTTGCCGGGCATCGCGCGGAGCATCTCCACGTCGATTTCCGACTCGCTCAAGTCGATCAACGGGATGGACAGTTGCTCGCCGAGGACCTCCAGCACGTCCCGCTCCTCGACGAAGCCCAGCTTCACGAGGATCCGGTCGATGCGGTCGGTCGGGCCCTTGCGAGCCGCCATCGCCTCTTCCAGGTTGTCTTGTGTGATTTTGCCCTTCTTGAGCAGGATCTCGCCAACGTTGACGGCCACACTACCTACCGAGCCTGCCACGGATGACGCCCTTTCTTTAGTGTCCCCACACCGCGGGGGCCGGTCGACGGCTCACGCCAACTCCCACCCCCGGTCTGACAAGACCCATCGGCCAAGAACCGGACGGTTCTGCGCACGATCTACGTACCCCTTCCTGGGGCCTGGGTTTCATCGTTATAACCCATAGTCGGCGAACTGTTGCAGGGAAACACAGCGATTTCGGACGCATATCGGACATCTGTGCACTGTGAACCACACGACTTCCACTTGTCCCCGCCAGGATGGCCTCCCACGACCGCGCCAGCCCCAAAATCCTTCTGTATAAGACGAAAAGAGTCGTGTGGCCCGTGTTTGTTGTACTCCACAAAAGTCGCCACTTGCCCCAGTGCCAGGCCCAGCGGACTCCGGACCCTTCCCCCTCATTCCCTTGATGCTGGCGGCCCCGCTCGGGAGGCCCCCCGTCCCCGAGCGTCTGGCGGCAGGCGTCCCCGCCTGGGCGGGGCAGGCCACCCCCGCCGCCGAGTGGACGCTTGGCTCGGTTCCTGCTAGCATGTCGGGTCCGGCGGATCGTCCCAAGATCCGTTTGTTGCTCCGCCGGGGCGCGGGACATGAAACCGCTGACGAACCCGCTCGACGTGAACCGACGGGGGAGCTGACGCGGCGACGCCACGGCATGACGGTGATCGTTCAGGTAGTCACAGGCACGTAGGGAGATGAATGAATGGCCAAGAAGGTTCCATCCGACATCGAGATCTCACAAGCGGCAACGCCCATGCCCATCGAGGCGGTGGCCAAGAAGGCGGGGATCCTCCCGGCCGAGCTCGAGCCGTACGGCCGAGGCAAGGCCAAGGTCACGCTCGACGTCACTGAGCGACTCAAGGACGCCCCACAGGCCAAGTACATCGACGTGACCGCGATCACGCCGACGCCGCTGGGCGAGGGCAAGACGACTACGAGCTGCGGCCTGACTCAGGGCCTGGGCAAGATCGGCAAGAACGTCATGCTCTGCATCCGGCAGCCGTCAATGGGACCGACGTTCGGGATCAAGGGCGGGGCGGCCGGCGGCGGATACAGCCAGGTCATCCCCATGGAGGAGTTCAACCTCCACCTAACCGGTGACCTGCACGCGGTCAGCATCGCGAACAACCTGCTGGCGGCCGCCGTCGACGCCCGCATCAAGCACGAGGCGCACGCCAAGGACGCGGACTGGGCCAAACTCGGTCTGCCTAAGCTCGACATCGACCCGGACGGGGTCACCTGGCGTCGCGTGGTGGACGTGAACGACGCCGCGCTGCGATACATCGAAGTGGGCCAGAGCGACAGCTGGCTCGACGGACCGAGCCGCAAGACCGGCTTCGACATCACGGTGGCCAGCGAGGTGATGGCGATCCTGGCCCTGGCCAAGGATCCGGCGGACCTCCGCGAGCGGATGGCCCGGATCGTCATCGGCACGAACAAGAAGGGCAAGCCGGTCACCGCCGCCGATATCGGCTGCGACGGGGCCATGACCGTCCTGATGAAGGACGCCATCAAGCCCAACCTGATGCAGACGCTCGAGGGCCAACCCGCCTTCGTCCACGCAGGCCCGTTCGCCAATATCGCCCACGGCAACAGCTCGATCATCGCCGACAAGATCGCCCTCAAGCTGGCCGACTACGTCGTCACCGAGAGCGGCTTCGGCGCCGACTTCGGCATGGAGAAGTTCTTCAACATCAAGTGCCGCTACAGCGGTCTGGTCCCCAACTGCGTCG
>CAYOGX010000695.1:0-3635 GCA_964403235.1 uncultured Planctomycetales bacterium
ATACCAGTGCGAATCGCTGATCCACGTGTTCAAGGCGCTCTCGTAGAGGGACTCGTTCTTCGGCTGCAGGCGTTTGCTCTCCCACGCTACGATCCCTTCGAGGACCGGGAAGATCCGGCCCATCAGCTCCAGGTCGTTGGTGTAGTCGAAGTAATGCCGGACGTGATCGAGGAAGACCTCGTTCATGTTGTAGTACACGCCCGGCCCGCTCTCCAGGCAGGAGCCGATCGCCCCCTTGTCAATCCCGTTGCGCACGAGGTTCAGCTTGATGTGATTCTCGATCGACCTGCGGACCCGCCCCGTCCACCCGTAGCAGTCAGGCCCGTACCAGATCCGCCAGCCGAGATACGCGAATCGCCACGACCACCCTCCGTGGACGAAGGCCGAATCGCCCCACGTCCCTTCGTTGGCAAACGCCATCATCCGGACCGCGGCGTCCAGATACGGGTCAGGGGTGTGGACGGTCATCCGCTCGGCAATCCCACGATTTCGGGCGAGCGCGCGGCGCCAGGCGACGTCCGGCTTGCGCAGCGCGTCGTCGATGTTTCCACCCATCCCGATGGCGAGGTAGCACTCCGTTGTCTTTCCGTCGAGAGTCAGCTCCTGCACGGCCACGCAATTGCGCTTCTCCTTTGCCGTGGCGTCAGGGCACCACTCGGCCGATTTGACCAATTCGGCCGGCGAGGCCGTTAATACCTTGGGGTCGCCGAAGCCCGACCGCCCCGGCCACGAGCTCCCGCCGCGAATGACCGCCTCCCAGCCCGGCAGGTGCCGGGCGGCCGCAAACGGCTCCTTCATGATGACGTCCGACTTGTCGAACGCCCGCCGGAGCGCAAAGACCCCGTCCTGCCACGCCATCCGATCTTTCGAACACTGCTCCGGCGCGAACGCGAACTGCGGCGACGTCATCGCGTAGTTCGTGAAGAACGCCGACGCCCCGCCGTATCCCCAGACCAGGGCGGTGTCCTTCACCGGCCCGGTCACGGCGACCTTGAGGACCAGACCTGCCGACTCCGCCAGGGGCGCCGCCGCAAGCCTGACCCGCACACCCGGGAACGCCGGATCGCCAAGGGTGTACGCCATTCGCCCGTCGATGTAGCGAACGTCCAGTTCCGACCACTGGTGGAACCACTTTGCCACGCCGCCCTCCACCATCAACCCAACGAATAGATGGCCCAGTAGTCCGCCGCCCGCGTGGTAGTCGAACAGGAATCGCGGCTCGACGTACGCCAGCACCATCGGGCGGAACGCATATCGCTCGATCTTCTTGATCTGCTCGGCATTCCACACCATGGTTCGGTCGGCGGGCGGATACAGCGGTCGCCGATGCAGACGCGGGTTATCCCGCCGATCCGCGCCCTGCGCGATCGCATGCCCCTCGCCATAGCGTGCCTGTGGCACGAGAACGCCTATGCCCGAGGCCGGCTCGCGCCGTCCGGGCGGACAGACGAGCTTGCCCGCCCCGTCCGTGACAACTCGCAGCCGCCACCCGCCCTCAATGGGCACATAACAGTTAAGGGGTACGTCGTCTTCGCTTGCAGCCGTCGATGGCCGGACTGCACACGCCGTCACCCCGACGAACAGAAGCGGCACCAAGCTGCCCGGAGACTTCCTCATGGTGGCTAACTCCCTCATTCGCAGCCGCAGGACTCCCCGGATCGAATGCACGCGGGTCGGGAAGCCTGATCGGGGCTGAAAGCGCCTCCTACAGCTTGTCGTACGTAATCACCACCGCGCCCGGCCGATCCTTGAGCACGACGGGCACGCCGATGTCCATCAGTTGCCGGCCCGCCATCACCTCGGCGTCCGGTGAGTCCAGGTTTCTCACCCTGTAACGCGCGTCGGGATCCAGCCCGCGGAGTCTCAGGTCCGCTGCCTTGTAGATGCTCTCGCTGCGCCGAAAGACCTGCACCATCCCCTTGCCGAGGTCGGGTCGGTCGAACTGCCAGGCCATCCATGCGGTGTTCTCCAGGCTATAAGGCGTCAGCGGGTAGTAGTCGCCGAGGCAGCAGTCGGCCACCTGGCGGAACTGCTCGGTTAGTCGGCGCATCAGGTCGTAGTCGGCGTCCTTGATCCGCACGTCCCAGATGCAATTCGTGAACGGCACCATGTTGCTGCGGAAGTCGTAAGCGGCATAGACCCCGGTACCGGTCCCGCTCAACGGAAGCCAGAAGGAGATGCCGTAGCTGTGACACTGCGTGCCGAGCGGATCGAGCCGCCAATCCGTCCGCCACAACGGCACCGAGCGGCGCATCGTCTCCAGGTCGTTCCGGCGCCCGCCGCTGGCGCACGAGTCGATGAGCAGGGCAGGATGCCGGCGGAGCAGCTCGTCCCAATAGGCCAGGTAGCCTGTGATGTGCTGGATCTCGGTGATGCCCTGGCGGTCCGGGGCGTCGTTCGTCCGCCATAGCTCGAGCGGGTCCATGTTGAAATCCTGGCGGTACAGATCAATCCCTTGCTCCGTCAGAATCTTATCGACGTGGTTCGTCAGCCACTCACGCGCGTTCGGGTCGCCCAGGTTGAGCAGCCCGCCGCTGGTGCCGCCGAGGATCCATTCCGGATGCTTCTGCGTCAGCCAGGTATTGGGCGCAACCCGCTCCGGCTCGAACCAGACGATGGTCTTGATGTCCTTCGAGTGCGCGTAGTCGCTGATCGCCCGCAGGCCGCGGGGAAACCGATTGGTATCGACCTCCCAGGTGCCCGTCTTGCCCCAGTTGCCGTCGCAGAAATACCAGCCGGCATCCATCCACCAGTAGTCGATCTTCAGCCGCTCGGCCAGGTAGCGGTTGATGAACATCAACTGATTCTCTTCATTTGCAGCGACCATCTCGTTGGTGAAGTGCGAGCTACAGCCGAACAGCGCCGGGGCGAGCGGCTTGCCGCCCGGTTTGGGCACGTTGTGGGCGAGCATCCAACGGCGGAACGTGTTTTGCGATCGGATCCGATCGCCTTTCCAGAATTGCAGGACGATCAGCGGGGTGCGGACCTCCTCGCCGGGGTGCAGCGTGAAATGGGTCAACTCCTGCCCCGCCCGCACCCGTAACCCGTTGGCTTCGTCGCGGGTGAAATGCGCCGCCCACTGCCCCGGCCAACCGACCACCGCGATGACGCCCTCGCCCGGCCACTCGATGTTGAAGTAGGGCCAGTCGCTGTTGGACCCGCGACCCCCCGACGTGGCGATGCGTTTCTCCGTTCTGTGCGCCAATGGGGATCTGAGCGGCTGGTAGTCATTCCGCGCGCACGGGCTTCCGACGTGATGGTTCAAGACGAACTCGCCCGGCGATGCGAATCGGGCGTAGACTTCATCCTCCTTCCGCTCGAGGCGAATGTCCAAAGGCTGGATATCCGCGATGACGGGCGTGTCTGTCGCGCCGGAGTTCTTGAAGTAGACCGTCCACTCGACCGTCGGGAAGTCGTGGTATTCGATCGCCGCCCAGCGGAGTATCACACCCGTCTTCGGGTCCGTCCAGGTCAACGTCCGCTGGGTTCGATGGTCGTCCAACTTGTTGACCTGGCGGTCCAGCTTCCAGTCCTTGAGCATCGCGGCGGACGGCTGGCCGCCGTAAGTGAACGAAAAGGGCAGGTCCGTGCCCACCGACGCTGGGACTTGCCCCTCAATGATCGGCAAATCACCT
>CAYOGX010000696.1:0-3615 GCA_964403235.1 uncultured Planctomycetales bacterium
CCGCCCGGCGTTCGGCGAAGCGACCGCCGGTCGGGGCGACCGGTGCTCGAATCTACCCTCATCGGAGGTTTCGGTGCCATCGTCGCCTGGCAGATCCTCAGCATCTGGCCCTCGCTGTTCATCTACACGCTCGTCCTGCTGGTGTTCGCTCTCCTGGTGGGACCCAGGATCTTTCAGGGCCAGGGCCTGGGGCCGCGAGAGCACGCGGCGCGCGTTCAGCCGGGGCAGGCCATCGACAATCCACCGGGGTGTCTCGCTCATAGCGCCACCTTCCGCAGGTCCAGGCATGGGCAGCCGAACGCTTCGGCCAGCCGCACGAACTCCTCGGCGTAGCGCCGGTCGGTGGCCACGGACAGGTCCAGTTCCGCGCTCAGCTTGGTGACCTGACCCGACGGGTCCCACAGCGCGAACGTGGCTGGCCTGTCTGGATCCGGGTAGATGTCGAGCGTCATACAGCCGGCCGACGCCGCCGTGCCGTGGCCCGCGTAGTCGTTGACGACGTTCAGCGGGATGACGGACCCGCTGCGGATGAAGACCGGATACCGATCGTCCGGCACGTCGGGCGTGAGCGTCTTCGGCCCGCCGATGACCGTGGCGTTGTCCCAGTAGTCGACCCATCGGCCGGCCGGAAGCTCGACCGTCCGCCGTCGTTTGGGTTCGTAGACGACGGCCACGAGCATCGCATCGCCGAGCATGTACTGCCACTTGCCCGGCATGACCTTGAGCAGGCAAGGCCCGCCCCGATTTGCATCGCGAACGGCCGAGTAGAAGACGGGGGATAGCTCGTGGTGGATCCACGCGAACGTGCGGAACAGCCGGAGGAACTCGGCGTCGTACATCCAGGGGCGATGATCGCCGTGGCCGCCGTTTAGGAAGAACGGCATGAACGTGCTCCACTGCATCCATCGCAGGAACAGCGAGCGGTCGATCTTCTTGCCCCCTCCGCCGGAGAACCCGCCGATGTCCGAACCGATGACCGAGTAGCCCTTGGTCATGGCGCGAAACGCGCTTTGAAGCGCGAGCCCGAGGCCGTCATCGCCCCAGGTCTTTTTCTGGTCGCCCACCCAGGTGACGGGGGCGGCGTCGCGTGGGGCGTGCCGGCCGCCGTAGTTGGCCTGGCCGACGTCGACGGACCGGACCATGGTCACGCCATTCGGGTTGCGGTGGATCAGATGGCGGTAGGTGTCGCGGTAGAACATGTCAATGTATTGCATGAGCGTGATCGGCCCCTTGTGGCCTCGTCCGCCGATCGGAAAGAACAGCTCGCCCGCACCGTCGACCTTCCACCCGTCGACGCCCGGCAGCAGGACGCGGTCCATCAGGCCATGCCACCAGGCCAGCGCCTCCGGATTGGTGTAGTCGATGAACGCGCCCCTGCCCTTCCACCATTTCCGCAGCCTGCCGTCGTTGCAGAGGTAGCCCTTCTGTTTGGCCTCAGCGTAGAAGTCGGTGGCCGAGCCGGGGCAATCCTTCTTGAATTCGTTCGGGTTGATCATGCACGTCATCCACAGCACGATCTTCAACCCGCGAGCATGCAGGTCGTCGATCATCTGCTTGGGCTTGGGGTACCGTCTCGTGTCCCAGACGAAGTCGTTGTAGGCCGTTGACCAGGGACTGTCGATCAGCACGGCTCGCAACGGGATATGGTGCTTGGCGCAGCCGTTGACGTAGTCCCAGACGGCCTGGGCGTTGTTCTCGTCGTCCTCCCACATCCACATCTCGAACGCCCATTGCGGGCAGATGGCCTGGCGGCTCTTGTCGTTGTCGGGCAGCTCCCAGAGGAACCGCTTCGCCGCCCGGGCCTGGCCGGTGCCCAGCAGCAGGCCGAGAATGACCGACCATCGTCCTATCCTCATCACTCTTACCTCCATCGACTGACCCCTGGATCCGCGAGAACCGTCCGCCACGCTGTTCCCAGATCCGCGGCGCAGATCAATCATGATACTCGCTCCGCCCGGAGGCCTTAACCACCCGATACCGATCGGTGCAGCCGGGTCTCCGCCAGGTCCGGACGGGCAGCGTTGGGGGGGTAGGGTTTGGGGTTTAGGGGGGTCGGGGTTCAGGGCCTAGGGTCTAGGGCCTACCTTGCGAAGCGACGAGCTCAGCGCGGCTGCGCTTCGCAACCTTCCCTGTTGCCGAACATTCACCCGGCCGGTGGGATAGGGTTGCCATGCGCAGCAGGGAGATCGAGAAGCAACACCGTCAGCATCCGTTCGTGCCGTTTCCGGATCAGCGAGAACAGGACGGGTCACTTGCGCGCGGGTGATGTGCTCGTGTCGTCGTCGGCTCGCGCGCGTCCGCCGAGGTAGCCGAGGCCGCGGAGAACCTCCATTGTTTCCTCGTCGGGCTGGGGCACGTCGGCCAACTGGGTGGGAAGGGGAAGCGCCGCGATCAGCGTATCGATCTTCTTGCGCATGGCGGCTGTCCGGTCAAGCTCCCATCGGGCCAGGTTGCGCATCTCGCCGGGGTCGGCCTTCAAGTCGAAGAGCCTGTGCGCACCGCGACTGTTCCAGATGTACTTGTACGGCCCGTCGTAGTAGGCCCGGTACTGGCCGAGCTTGGAGGTCTTGGGTGAGGGATAGATCTCCGCAAAGAGCGTCCGCTGCGGTTTGTCCGACGGCGTGCCCTGCATGTTGTCCGGAAGGTCGATGCCCAACCGGTGGAGGACGATAGGCATGAGGTCGATGAGCCGAATCGGCTCCGACGACCGGCCCTGCCGCGCCCATCGCTTCGGATACTTCAGGATCAGCGGAATATGGAGCTCCGGCTCGTAGAGCGTCACGCCGTGACCCTCGAGGCCGTGCTCGCCGAGCAACTCGCCGTGGTCGGCCGTAATGATGATCCACGTGTCGTCATAAACACCGAGGTCCTTGAGCCGATCGACGACTTGGCCGAGAAAGTGGTCCATGTAGTAGATTTCGGCGTCGTACAAGGCCAACCGCTGCTTCATTGTCGTCTTCGAATAGTCGGCGGGCGTCGCAGACTCCAAGAACTTGAACCGGTAGTCCTTCGGCGGCAGGTAAGGTCCGTGCGGATCGAAGTAATTGATGAATAGCAGGAACGGTCGATCGGCAGTCTTCTCGAGCCACGGCAAGACCTGCTGGTTGACGTGAGCGGCGATGCGCCCGTTCAGTTTACTAACGTTGCTGTCCTCGTAGAACTCGAACCCCTTGTCGATGCCGAACGGACGCTTGAGCCAGGGCCCGCCAATGACCGCACCGGTGGCGTACCCCTCGTGCTTCAGAACGCTAGCCAGCGTTTCGAGCTGTTTCGGCGCGCTATCTTTGTAGCTCATCCGTTCGCCGGGGATGAGCCCTTTGATCAGGGCCTTCCCCGTGGAGTCGTAGATGGCCCCGTGACTCGTGGGGTAGCGTCCCGTCAGCAGCGACGCGTGTGCCGGCAGCGTCCAGCTAGAGGGGCTGATGCATCGATCGTAGACAAGTCCATTGGCGGCGATTTCGTCGATACGCGGGCTGGTCTGGCGCTCGTAGCCGTAACAGCTGAGATGGTCGGCCCGTGTGGTGTCGAGTGTGATCAGCAGGATGTTGGGGCGGTTGCCGCGTCGCCTCTTACCGAGACCTCCTGTCCGAACGAACCATACAGCGACGGTGGTCA
>CAYOGX010000697.1:0-3604 GCA_964403235.1 uncultured Planctomycetales bacterium
GCGCGTCGCCCAGCGAGGGCAAGACGTGCGTGGCGATCAACCTGGCCGTCATGCTCGCCCAGGGCGGTCGCCGGATCCTGCTGGTCGACGCGAACTTCCGCCGGCCGAGCCTGCACAGGGCCTTCGCCGTTTCCAACCAACGCGGGCTCAGCAACCTGTTGGTCGGGCAAGGGCAGTTGAACGACTTCGTGGCCCACACCGATCTGCCCCACCTCGACATCCTGGTGGCCGGGCCATGCCCCCCCAACCCGGCCGAGCTGCTCGCCAGCGGAAAGATCCGCGACGTGCTCGCCGAGGGCGTCGAGCGCTACGACCAGGTCATCCTCGACGGCCCGCCCGTCCTGGTCGTCAGCGATACCATGGTCCTGGCGGCCATGGTGGACGGGGTGCTGTTCGTGTGTCGAGCCAGGACCGGTCGAGGGATGGTCCAGCGGGCCAAGACCCAGCTCAGCCAGGTCAATTCCCGGTTGATTGGTGCGGTGCTGAACGCCGCTGAGACCACCCGCGGTGGGTACTTCCGCAAGTATTACCGCGCGTTCTACGACTACCAGGAACCTGAGGACCAGGACGAGCGGGAGCAGACTGAGGACGCCGGCCTCGGGGCGCTGCCGGGAACCGCTCCGAGTGAGCTTGACAACGGACCTCGGGACGGCTCGGATAGTGATCGGAGCGAGGCCGACGGGTGGATGCCGTCGGAACCGGGAGGACAGAACGGTTCGAGCGCGTCGGATCTGGGGGACGACACGGATACCGAGATCCGCTTGGACGAGGGAGAAACGCCGGAGGAAGACGGCGACGAATCGCCCCCGTTTGGACCGTAGGACTCGGCGGCCAATTCGGTATTGACTTGGCGCGTTGCGACCGTTGCCCGGCGCGGTCCAGGCTCGGATCCGCAACGGGTCTTGGGTCCATCAAGCCCGAAGCGCAAGGGAGGTGCTGCCGGGTCAGCCCTGTGGCCGAACCGTAGGTTGGGTAGACGGGAGTCATCGCCCGGCATGTTTGGGGCCCTGCTGCTTAGGACGTTTCGTCTTGGCCTCAAGAACCTGTGGCTTCATCGGCTGCGGTCGTTCCTGACGGCCCTTGGCATGATGTTTGGCGTGGCCGCCGTCGTCTGCATGCTCTCGATTACCGAGGCGGCCGGCGAGAAGATGCTCCAACTCATCCAACGGCTTGGCACCAAGAACATCATTATCACGTCCGAAGAGCCCGAGAAGGGCACGCAGGTCAAGACCGAGGCGGGGATGCGCCGGTACGGTATCAATGATACCGATCTGGCCATGATCCGTGAGACCATCCCGCACGTCTCACGGCTGATCGCCCTGCGCGAGGTGGCGTTCGAGGCCGCCTATGCAGACCGCAAGACCGGGTGCGTCGTCGTTGGGACCCAGGACGGCTACTTCGAGGCAGTCCATCTCTCATCGACCGAAGGACGACTCATCACCTCGTACGAACACGCGCGCGAGGCCACCGTGTGCGTCATCGGCGACGAGGTCCGCGAGCGGCTCTTCCCGGCCGCCGACCCCATCGGGAGTGTCATTACCGTCGTCGCGCCGATGAGCATCAAGCCGTTCACGGTGGTGGGCATCCTCGAACGCGTTGAGACCGCCGGGATGCCGACCCGGGGCGCCGGTGGGCGCGACGTCAACCAGGACGTTTACATCCCCCTGTCCACGGCCGAGGGCCTCTACGGCAGGATCGCCGTCAAGGAGGGCGGTGCAAGCTATGAGGCCAAGGAGGTGCCCTTCAGCGACGCGTACGTGGAGGTCGATGAGATCGACAACGTCCAGCCGGTCAGCGAAATGGTCATCCGCGTCATTCAGCACAACCATGGCGACAAGGAAGACTACAAGGTGCACGTGCCGCTGGAGCAGCTGCGGATGGCCCAGGAAGAGAAGCGTGACCGCCAGATCCTCATGGGCATGATCGCGTTCGTGTCGCTGCTGGTCGGCGGGATCGGGATCATGAACATCATGTTGGCCACCGTGACCGACCGTACTCGTGAGATCGGCGTCCGCCGCGCGCTGGGGGCCAAGCAACGACATATTGCCGTCCAGTTCCTCGTCGAGACCATGGTCCTGGCGATGGGCGGGGGGCTGCTGGGGTTGCTGGTTGGCTGGTTGGGCTCGCGCTTGATCCCTGCCGTCTTCGAGTGGCCCACGGTCTTGCAGCCGTGGACGATGGTCGCGAGTTTCGGCTTGAGCGCCCTGATCGGCGTGTTCTTCGGGATGTACCCCGCCATGGCCGCCGCCAAACTCGATCCAATAGAAGCTCTAAGGCACGAATAACGGGCCTTGTAGCGTTGCGGGGTCTCAAGCCCCCGCGGGTCTGCCCTGCGCCGGCCGAGGGATTTTTCTGGCGGGCGGCGCATCTGACATGATGGGACACGTGTCCCTGGCGTGCCCGGGCGAGCCGGTCGCCGCCGCCTTCAGTGGCGCAGAGATCCGGGCATCGGGCACGAGTTGGACGCCGTTGGGCCTAGCAGCGCCAGGCCCGGTGTTCCTGTCACACTTTATAGGACCTACTAACTTGTTGTCGTGAAGTGGATGATGGGCAAATTTGCTTGTGACCGGCGATGGAAAGCCTTGCCTGATCGGCTCGGGAGTGGTATACTTTCAATGGTAGTGGATGGCTCCCCCCGTATAGGCTCTCCCTAAGGCAGTGGCTCGTTGAGGCAGCTGTTGAGTAAGTCAGTGTAGGGGACCCAATGCGGTATTCGCGCGGGCGGGATAGGTCCGATATCTGATTCCTCTCGCTGCGCGACGCGCTGGCGTTGGTCGGCAGGGACGTCCGAACCGAGTGCCGAAAGGGGCCAGCGAATTCAGGGCAAGGGAGTCAGCCAATGGCAACCATGGTAGCCAAGCGCAAGACGGTGAGGCGTTCCCCTCCCAATGTGCTTGCCCCGAGGGCAGGTGTATTGGCGAAGCTGTCGGAGCGCGATCGCGACATCATCGAAAAGGTCCTCGAAGAACCCGCCGAGTACGTGCCGGACCCGTCGTTCCGGAAGCGTGCCCCTGAGAAGATTTTCTTTCCGGCCGAGGATTCCAAGGGCTCACGGGGCATCAACGACATACTCGAGAATCCGAACGACGTGCAGGCGGCCATGTCGACGATGACGGCCGACGAGGAGCGACTGGCCTTTCAACGCTTCAACTACGCCCGGTACCGTGTTTGCCAAATTCTGCGCCGCCACCACGGGAAACGACTGACCCTCACCATCGTCAAGCAGCTGCTTCCGTGGCAGCGTCGCGCCCTGATCGCCCGCAGTACGATCGTCCAGGCCAATCTCCCGCTCGTGCTGGCGATGGCCAAGCGGACCCGCCTCAACGGCGTCGACTTCAACGAACTGATCAGCGAGGGCAACGTCGCCCTGCTGCGAAGCGTCGGCAAGTTTGACTGCTCCCGCGGGTTCAAATTCAGCACCTACGCCTGCCGCGCGATCCTCAAGAGCTTCAGTCGCGTCGCGATGCGGGCCGCCAGACATCGTTGCCGGTTCCCGACCGAGTTCGACCCCGCCCTGGAGAAGAGCGATTTCCTCGACTCCAAACGGGAGGCCGAACGCGGCGACCGCATGGACGAACTCCGAAGCGTGCTGCGACGCAATCTG
>CAYOGX010000698.1:0-3596 GCA_964403235.1 uncultured Planctomycetales bacterium
GGAGAAAGGTGGGTCAGACGACCCACACTACGGTCACTACGCGACTCGAGGCAAGGTACTTCAACGGCGTCCCCTGTCTCACTTCAGTCGTTGTCCCGGGGATCCGTCGACGCTTGCTCCCGTCTCTGGTGGCGTCGACAAGCGCTTATCGCTTCATGACCTATCGTCACCAGGTAGACCGCGAATAGAGCGTCGGCACATGCCCAGAGTGTACTTCTGTCGGCATCGAACATCGAAGCGATGACGTCGTACGCCGCGAGCGGAATGCACGGCCAGCTGATCACGGTATACTACACCGCTGCGCGCAGGCTACCTCTTCTGACATAGTGACCTAGTACGATGGCAGCCGCCCCCCAAAGCGTCATCAGGGCCGCCCCGGCGCCCATGGCCGCGCGTGAGTATTCCTTCAACACCGGTCGCTCTTCCATCGTGAGCAGACACACCGACAGCGCTACACCGCACAAGAAGAAAAAAACGCCGGGGAACTGAATTCCAAGCGCGCATCCCCTCAGTACCCGGGGCAGTTTGTTGCCTTGCGCGCTTCGCACACATATCTCCTTTGCGACGCGTCAGCTTTCGCGAACAGCCGTTGGCATGCGATCCGCGACCCTATTACCAACCGACCTTGAGTCCCGTCGGACCCGTACCGCCAGCGTGTCGGATTAGAAGCGTCTTGCTGGCAGCGTCCCAGGTCGTGTCCTCGCACGGCTTGCCCGCGACGACTACCGACTTCGGCTTGGCGGGCAGGAGGAGTCTTGTGCTGACGGTGACATCCTTGATCGACGTGGTGGTGTAGGTCAAGCAGCGCTTGGTTGGTTTCCAGGTCTCGATTCGACCGGTGGAGGCTAGGGCGATGGGGGGATCGCCCCTTACGGCGTTTAGGTCGAGCAGGAAAGCCCGGCCATTCGGGGGGACGGTGACCTCGTTGAGGATGCTCAAGTCGGCGTCGAAGAGGTTGACGAAGCGGCCCTTCAATACGAGCGGGTCCCTGCCGACCGATTCGTCCAGGCAGGCGGCGATGACGTAGGGGCCTCGGTGCAAGAGCAGGTGGTTTCGTTCGATGAGCTGGCGGCCGGTGTGCTCGACGGCGCGGCCGAGGAGCGTCATTAGGCGCTTGGCGGTGGCGGGCGAGCGGGTGAAGTGGGCGGGGTGCTTGCGCTCGACGATGACCAGGCCCTTGGCGGACTTGTGCGCGCCTTGCCTGGGCTTTCTGGCTAGGCCCAGCGTCTCGAAGAGGTGTTCGCTCGGCGCGTTGTAGTCCTGCGGGGGTTGGTTCCACCATTCGCGGACGTTGCCGAACGGGTCGGTGTCGGCCCCGACGTAGACGAGCGCGCCGCCCCGCTGGACCCATTGGGCCAGGGCCAGGTGGATGCCCGGGCTCAACGGCTTGATGAACTCGTAGCTCAGCAGCAGGACGCTGTAATCGGCCAGATAGCCGGGGAACCTGGCGACGTTGTCGAGCTGGACGGGGCGGATCGGGACGCCGTGCTTGAGCGGCGGTAGGGCCAGGCCGTAGAAGGCCGACCACATCCGGACCTCGCGCCGCGTCGGCCGGGTGGGGTCGGACGCGTCCTTGGTCACGCCCTCGGTGAAGGCCGGATTGGCGCGTTGGAACATCCCCGAGTCGGCCAGCAGCACGCCGACGCCCTCGGTCGTCTCGGGCCAGCGGACGTCGGGCTGGTCCATGTCGCGGAGCTGGTTGAAGACGACCCCGAGGATCGTCGCGTAGTCGGGCGGGATGGGCTTGGCGTCCTTGCTGCCGTGGGGGAACCGGCCATTGAAGACGCGATTCGGCCAGGGGGAGACCTCGTAGTGATGCACCCCGGGGTGCAGGAGCTGCGCGACGAGCGTACACAGGTAGTTCTTGCGATAGTCGTTCCAGTCATGCCGCGGGTTGTCCTCGACGGGGTCGGCCAGGAACCACATCCGCCGGCCCGTGCCGCGGACGAGCTCCTGCATGATGCCGTATTCCAGGAAGGCCGTCTCGAACGTTCGCTCTTTGGTCACGCCGCGGTACGTGTTGTGCGTGCGGGCCGTGCCGGTCCAGACCTGGGCGATGTAGCCGTCGACGCCGGGCAGGTCGATCAGCGACGCCTCCGGGCTGACCAGCCGCCACTGCGTGTAGTTGATCAGGCTGTGCGTGGGCACGTAGAAGCGGACCGTCCGGCCGTACTTCGTCAGCGCGTATTCCTTCATGGCCGAGCACAGTCGGTCGAGTGCCCGCTGGTACAGGTAGTACTTGAGCTTGCTCGCGCGATACTGGGCGTCGCAACTGGCGTCGGGCCGCCGCCACGGCTCGTTGTAGTAGATCCGCCATTCGCGCTTGAACGCCTCGCTGAACCCGGCGTCGGCCCAGAACTCGGGCTCTTCCAGGTGCACCGCGACCGCGCCGGCGTCGATGGCCCGCTTGATGCCCGTCTGGAGATAGTCGCTGAACGAGACGGCCGGCACCATGTACGGCACGCGCGCCCCGTGCATGATGGGCTTGCCGGCCGCGTTGACCTGCCCCTCGTCCCAGTGCTTTCGCCCGTCGACCTTGCCGTCCAGGTAGTCCTGGTAGCCGCCCCAGGCCACGCCCGTCATGACGTGCGGGACGTAGCCGGCCTGGATCCATCGTTTGAGTCGTTCGACGATGCCGGGATCGACGCCGTAGGCCATCACGAAGTCGGTCCGCAGGTCGTATCGCGGGCCGTACGGCGCCGCCTCCTGAAACCCGGTCCGCTCGAGCGCCCGATCGGTGATCAGGTTGGGTCGGGTCGGCGACCCCGCGGTTTTCGCCTTCTTGCGCGTCATGTCATCAGCCCTCGCCATCGCGACACAGGCCACGGTTGCAGCCGCCGTCGTCAGAATTCGCGAAAGAGACGATCCGGTTCGTATCACGACGAAGACCTCCACGACGAGCATCGCGTCAAGGACGCGCCGAGGCATCTTAGCGGATGGGATCAGTAGCGGCCAACCATTGCGGGTGCCGCTCGAGCGCCCGCGGTTCGGCCAGCAAGGCGGGTCTGGCAGCCTGCCCTGTGTTGGGAGCTACCGCCCGACCTTCTTGTATTCCACGATGAGTGATCCGGGGCGGTCGTCGATCTCGGCCTTGTAGTGCTGGAACGCTGCGCCCTTCACGGTAATCGGCGGCGAGGGCTGGTACGTGTGCGACGGCGTGACCTGGTAGGCCGCGGCTGGGTCGATCTCGCGCAGGTCGCAGACGAAACTGGCGTAGGGCGATCGATGTCGCCGGAACGCGACGATCATGCCGTCCTGCTCGGCCGGTCGGTGGTATTGCATGACGCACCAGTCGCGGGGGTTCGTGGTGATCTCGGCGAGCGGGTAGAAGTTGCCGAAATAGTACTTGCGGATCCGCTTGCCCTCGGCGATGGCCTGCTTGAGCAGGTCGCGCGGGTAGTCGGCGGGTCGGCAGTCTTCGCAGAACGAGATGCCGCCATTGAAGCCGCTGCGGAACCAGTAGGGCGTCGCGCCCATCATGCCGCTGGTGTGGAACGGCAGGTAGCGGCTCAGACCGGCCGTCATCACCTGGTTTCGCACGGCGGCCTCGTTGAAGTCGCGCCGCATGAGCGGATCGATCGTCCCGTCCGTCCGCC
>CAYOGX010000699.1:0-3591 GCA_964403235.1 uncultured Planctomycetales bacterium
TCGGTCGCGGCGGCGAGGAATGCGAGGCGCTGGTCGCGGCGGAGATCGAGTTCGAGGTGGTCCCCGGGGTCACAGCGGCCGTTGCGGCGCCGGCCTATGCGGGCATTCCGGTCACGCATCGCGATTGGACGTCCACGTTCGCGCTGGTCACGGGACACGAAGACCCAACCAAGCCGGAATCCAACGTCGATTTCCATGCCCTGGCGCGGATTGGTACGGTGGCCTTTTACATGGGGGTCAAGCAGTTGGCGGCCAACACCGCCAAGCTGGTCGAGGCCGGCCTGGACCCCGACACGCCCGCAGCCCTGATCCGTTGGGGCACACGTCCAGACCAGCAAACGCTGACGGGCACGGTCTCGACCCTGGCAGAACAAGCTGAGGCGGCGGGAGTGAAACCGCCGGCGATGGCCGTCATCGGACAGGTCGTTGGCCTGCGCGACCGGCTCAACTGGTACGAGCGCCGGCCGTTGTTCGGCCGGCGGATCGTGGTCACGCGGACGCGGCAGCAGGCGTCGGAACTCACCGGGCGATTGACCGCGCTGGGGGCGGACGTCATCGAGGCGCCGACGATCCGCATCGAGCCGCCCGACCATTTCGACGCGGTCGACCGGGCCCTGCGGCGAGTCAACGAGTACGACTGGTTGGTCCTGACCAGCGTGAACGGCGTGGACGCGATGGTCGATCGGATGCGGACCTGCGGCCTGGACGGACGCGCGCTCGCGGGGCTCCGTGTGGCGGCGATCGGATCGGCCACGGCCCACCGATTGCGCGAGGCGTTCATCGAACCCGAGGTCGTGCCGGAGACCTTTACGGCCGAAGCGCTGGCCGAGGGCATCTTGAAGCTCGGCGACGTCCGCGGACAACGATTCCTGCTGCTGCGGGCCGACATCGCCCGCCCGACGCTACGCCAGGCGCTGACCCAAGCGGGGGCCACCTGCGACGACCTGGCGATCTATCGCACGGTGCCGGCCAGGGAACTGCCCCCTGAGGTCACGAGCGGCCTGGCCGACGGCACGATCGATTGCATCACGTTTACCAGCAGCTCGACCTTCACCAATTTGATCACCCTCCTGGACGAAGCCGGGCGGACGGCGTTACGGAACGTCCGCCTGGCCAGCATCGGCCCGATCACGTCGCAGACCATTCGCGAACACGGCTTCGCGCCGGCCATCGAGGCGACCACATACACCATTGACGGACTGATCGAGGCGATCCTGGCGAAATAGCTACCCGGTTTGCCGGCGCGCCCTACCATTCCTACGGGTGCCATGGGCAAGATCCGACCCGCAAGGGCCGCATCTTGCCCGTGCCGGAACGAGTGCGAGCGTTCACACGGGCAAAGCCTCAACCCTCACGGGTCGGGCCTTTGCCCATAGCACCCGCCTACTCCGCGTCCGAACGCTCCAGCGCGTCTAGGTAGCCCTGTAGGATGACCTGTGCGGCAATCTGATCGCGGCGCTTCTTGCGCTTGGCGGGGGACAGATCGGTCTGGTCGAGGACCTGATCGGCGGCGAACGAGCTCAAGCGCTCGTCGAAAAGCGCGACCGTCCGGTTCGGGGATTCCGTTTCCAGGTGCGCGGCGAACGTCCGGCTAAGCTTGGCCTGGGGACCTTCGGTGCCGTCCATGTTCATCGGAAGACCGACCACGAAGGCGTCGACCTCCTCCCGGTCGGCCAGCTCGATCACGTTGCGGGCGTCACCGGCAGGCTCTCCCGACGACGGCAGCGTCGCCAGCGGCGTGGCCAGTGTGCCGAACGGGTCGCTGATCGCCAGCCCGATCCGTCGTCGGCCGTAGTCGATGCCCAGATATCGCGGCATGCCAGCGATCTCCTCCGCCGTCTACCCGGGTGCGCCCTGATCCCTCAACCAACGCGCGCGTGGGTGGCACGGTCAAGAGAAGCCGAGGCACTCGGCGCCGCTTGGCCGTGCGTGCATATGGATGGGCCAGACAACATGGCGAAGGACCGACCCTAACGGGTCGCTCCTTGACCATGCCGCCCGATCGTCGTCGATGCCCAGATGTCGCGGCATCAGGATCGATGTCCTTGTGCGTCTATGTGTACCGCTCGCCGTGCCAGTCCTTCAGCAGGCCGACCATGTCCTTGATCCGCTGAGCGGCCTGTTTCGTGCAGATCAGCGTCGCGTCTTCGCTCCGCACGACGATCAAGTCCTTCGCGCCGAGCATGGCGATTAGGTGGTCGTCCTCGGTGACGATGACGTTATCGTGGGCGTCGAGCAGCGCGGTGTTTTTGGCCACGAACACGTTTCCGGCCGCGTCGGCCTCGAAGACGTCGATCAGCGACGTCCACGAGCCCACGTCCAGCCATTCGCAGTCCATCTCGACGACGACGACGTGCCGGGCCTTCTCCATCACGGCGAAATCGATGCTGATCTTCTCGAGGGTGGGGTAGACGGCCTCGACGCGCTCGCGCCCGTCCGGCTCCGGCCAGGCCTCAGCCAACGCGAGCAGCTTGGCATGCGAATCGGGCATATGCCGGGCGAGCTCATCGAGAATGGTCTTCGCCCGCCAGACGAACATGCCGCTGTTCCAGTAGTACTCGCCCGAGGACAGATACGTCGCGGCGGTGTCGGCATCGGGCTTCTCGACGAACTCCAGCACCTGGTGTACGCCGTCGCCTAGCGTCCGGCCCCGGTGGACGTAGCCATAGCCCGTGTGGGCAACGGCGGGACGAATCCCGAACGTCACCAGGACGCCGGGGGTCTCGGCGACGTGGCGGTAGGCGGCGTCCAGCGCGGCGCAGAACCGATCGACGGGCCGGATGATGTGGTCGGCCGTGAACACCCCCATGACGGCGCCCGGGTCGCGCCGTTCGAGCAGGGCGGCGGCCATGCCGACGGCGTTGGCGGTGTCGCGCCCGCAGGGCTCGCCCATGAGGTTCTCAGCCGGCAGCTCCGGCAGGTCTTCGGCCACCATGGGCAGGTGTGCGGCGGTCGTGATGACGTGGATCCGCGTTGGGTCGAAGCGCTCGGCGAGCCGTTCGTACGTATGGCGTAGCAGCGATCGGCCGTCGAACAGCCGAAGCAACTGTTTGGGACGATGGTTGCGCGACAGCGGCCACAGACGCGTACCCGCCCCGCCCGCCATGATCACCGCATGTTCCATTCGAACGCTACCCTCCAAACACGTAGACGACGACCGGCAGCACGACGATCAGGTACACGACGGTGTTGGCGACGAACATCGCCGTGGCCAGTCGCACGTTCAGCCCGTACACCCCGGTCACCACCACCACGAACATCGCCATCGGCGTGGTCGATTGTATGATCAGCACGTCGCGCTGCAACCCTACCACAGTGAACCCCAGGATCCCCGCCACCGCGATCCACATCAGCGCCAACAGCGGCGAGGCCACGAACTTGATCAATGCCAGCGAGACGTGGAGCCTGACGGACTCGGCCATCCGGCTCACGTGGAGCGTCAGACCGATGATGAAGAACATCGCGGCCGTCGTGGCCACCACCAGCACGTCGACGACGTGCGATCGAGCGACGAGGTCCGGGCGCTCGATGCCGCTGAAGTTCAACGCCAGACCGGCCAGCGTCCCCAGCAGCGGCAGGCATCGAATGTCG
>CAYOGX010000700.1:0-3591 GCA_964403235.1 uncultured Planctomycetales bacterium
GGCCGCGTGCTCGAGGCCCTCAACCAGTCGGGACGCGCGAACGACACGATCGTCCTTTTCACCAGCGACCACGGCGACATGGTGGCCGCCCACGGGTTCGTGTTTAAGCTAGGCCATTGCGGCTACGACGAGCTGCTCCGCGTGCCGCTGCTGTTGCGATGCCCAGGGCAGATCGAGCCCGGCGCCACGTCCGACGCACTGGTCAATTCGATCGACGTCCTGCCGACGCTGCTGGAGATGATGCGGATCAAGCCGCCGAAACGCCTCGACGGCCGCAGCTTCATGCCCATTTTGAAGGGCACGACGCGGCAGCACCGCGACGCCGTCGTCTGCAACTCGTCGGAGGGAAACCTCACGGTGGCCACGCGGCGCTGGAAATACGTGCTCAACTGGAACCGACGCGACCTCGACGAGCTGTACGACCTCCAGGCCGACCCCGGCGAGATGAAGAACCTCGCCTACGTCGACGCCCACGGCCCCGTCGTCAAGCAGATGCGAGGCCGCATCGAGAAATGGCTCACCGACACGAAGCACCCCTACGCCAAGACGATCGTGACGCAGATGGCCAAGGAGCCCGAGCTGCGGATCGTCGAGGTGTGGCCGGAGGTCACCGACTTCAAGCACCTGGGCGGCAATGAGTTCGAGTACAGCTACGTCTGGCACGCCGTCGAGGCCCCGCCGAAGGATATGCCGTACTGGTCGTTCACGCACTTCGCCAACCGGGCCTACGGCAAGGACGGCGAGATCGTCTTCCGCGATACCCGCTGGCCCGATCCGCCGACGACCGAATGGCAGCAGGGCAAGGAGTACCCCGTCGGCCCCGTCCGCGTGCGGATCCCCAAGCACGCCGGCCCCGGAACGTACAGGGTTCGCATCGGCCTGTACAACCCCAAGAAGCGCGCCACCCCCGGCACCCTGTTGAGGGGCCAAGGCAACGCCGTCGAGGTCGGCCGACTGGTCATCAAGAAGCAAGCCAGCACGGTAAAGAAGGTCACCTTCCACCCCACCAAGCGGCGGTAGCAGGCATGCGTGTCCGACGACGATGCGGTTTGGTGACGATCTTCGGGTTGATCGGGACGATGGTGGGGATCGACTTGCGCGGCGGGCGTTGGAATGCGTCGTTCGCGGGGCAGGTCGATCCCGTTAAGGTCAGCTACGGGCCGGCGGCGAGGGTTCGGTTCGAGGCTGAGCTGATTACCGACTCGGCGGGGCGTAGGGAGGCGGGGGGATTGGGGCGTAGCTGTTGGGGGTTCAATCAGTCGAACATCGTGCGGCACGGTGACGACGTCTATGCGATGTGCTGGCGGGACGATCTGCACCTGGTCGTATTCCGTCGGGTCGGGGCGGGCAGGTGGGAGGCGAGCCCACCGCTGGCGAAGTGTCCGCAGAACGGGGTGCTGCTGGTCGACCGCAAGGGCAGGGCGCACGTGATCGGTGGGGATCGGGCGAGCTATCACGCGATCTTCGAGCCGCCCGGGCAGGTCAAGACCTTCAAGGTGCAGCAACTGGCCCGGGCGGACACGCGGTTCGGTGCGTCGATCGCGCCGAATGGCGACATCCTCGTGGCCGGCGGCCTGCCGGGCATGGCGTGGTATGTGTTGTCGGCCCGCGACGGGTACAAACCCGTCGCGACCGGCCGCGTGCCGCACAAGACGTGGCGGGCGTATTACTTCGTGGCCTTCGACGGCTCGACGGCCCACACGTTCTGCTACGACGACTACTACATCAAGGGCATCGGCTACCAGACGCTCAAGACCTACCACTACACGAACACCAACGTGCTGGCGAACACCAAGCCCGACGCGTGGAAGATGACCGTCATCAGCGACGTGGCCGACACCGTCTGGGGCAAGACACGGGGCTGCACCGAGAACGAGGACCTGATGGTCGACCGCAAGGGGCAGGTCCATCTGCTGTTCATGCGAAACCCGACGCCGTCGACGACGCGGTGGGCGTCTCAGGGCCAGGACCGCGCGAAAGACGAGCTGGTCCACGTGGTCGGCAGGCCGGGCGGGCCGTTCAAACGCTATCTGCTGGGCAACTTCTCGCGCGGTCGGCTGCACCAGACGCCGGACGGCCGCATCCACTATCTCATGACGCGGGGCCAGTGGTTCAAGTTCGAGCTGTGGTACGCCGTCGGCACCGCGGACCGCCCCGAGACGATCAGTCAGCCCATCCAGCTCGAGACCCCGACCCGGATCGATCACGTCTTCGTCAGCAGCACCCGCGCGGGGGGCACGCCGACGCGCTGCATCGACTGCTACTGGACCGGTCCATATCCCGGTCAGACCGACAGGGTCTGGTACGGCTGCCTGCATCCGTCGGACTGAGGCGTGTAACCCGACACGGCTAGATTGTCCCGGTGGGTAGGTCGCGATTCGGAGGTGTCATCCCGTGCTGACGTGCGCCACCACGCCGGCGGCGGGGCCCCCCGGCGCAGCGGACTAGTCCTGCTCGTCGAGGATGACGTTGTTGTAGTTGAGCAACGTGCCCTTGGCGCGCTCGAGGTCCGCGATGGCGGTATTGTAGGTGATCAGGGCCTCGAGCAAGGTGCGGCGGGCCTGGGCGAGGTTCTCCTGCCCGCTCAGCTCGGTTTGGAGTTCAGAGGGGCTCTTGCGTTCGGCCCGCTCCTTGGTGGCCTGGACGTTTTGCTCAGCCGCCTCGGTGGCGTCCTTTGCGGGATAGATGGCGTCCTGGGCGGTGGTCAGTGCACGAATGGCGCTGTTGACGTCCACGAAGATCTGCTCGATCTGGGCCTTGCGGCCCACGATCGCCTGCGCGTACCGTAGCCTGGCCTGCTTCATCTGGGCCCGGCCAGCGCGACTGCCGATCGGCCACTCGAACTCCACGCCCACCTGGTACTCGTGGAAGTCGTTCTGGCTGAGTTGGTCAAAGGCCTCGTCCCAATCCCTGCCCAACCCCGTCACCTTGTAGGCGAATATGGCGTCGAACTTGGGCAACGCCTGGTTCTTAGCCGTCCCCACGAGGATGTGGGCGTTCGCGATCTCCAGCTCGCGCTCCTTCAGCTCGCTGCGGTGGTCCAGCGCGGTTTGGCGCTCGGCCCACAGATCGATCACAATCGGGACGGCCTCGGGGATGTCCACGGGGACGATCTCGATGTCGTCGGCGAGATTCAGATCGGGATCGTTGATCAGGCCCTTGAGCACGTCCTCGGCCTGTTTGACCTCCGTGACGGCGGTGATCAAGTCGACGCGTCGCAGGTCCATCTTCGATTTGGAGTTGGCGATCAACACGGCGAAGGCGTCGAAATCGCGACGCGCCTGGATGTACCGGTAGGTCTCCTCGGTCTGAGCGAGCAGTTCGGCCGTGACCGTCAGGTTCCGCCGGGTCTTGACCAACTCCCAGTAGGCCTTCTCGACGTCGGAGAGTGTGTCGCGAACCTGTTGTCGGAACTTCTCTAGGTTCAGGCGTCGCTCGTTTTTTCGAATGTTGATCTGCGAGCGGGTGAAATCCACCCCGAAGTTTCGAAGGAAGGGCTGGGCCAACTGGATCGTCATGTCGTTGTTGTAGGCCGGGTTCAGCGTCTGAAACGACAGATCCGTCTCGCGCCGGACGAAGTTGTAGCCGATG
>CAYOGX010000701.1:0-3585 GCA_964403235.1 uncultured Planctomycetales bacterium
TCGGGCGACTACACGAACAACATGGCATCGGCCGAGTACCTCACCACCCGGGCGCTCGACTGCCGCGCCTTCGAGAACGTGACGCTGTCCTTCTGGCGCTGGCTGGGCGTGGAGGAGTCCCAGTACGACTACGCCACCATTGACGTCAGCAACAACGGGTCTACCTGGTCGAACGTGTGGCAGAATCCCGGGTCGGTCAGCGGCTATCCGTGTATCAGCGACGCGGCCTGGAGCAACGTGACCTACGACATCTCGGCTGTGGCCGACGGCCAGCAGACCGTTTACGTCCGCTGGGGCATGGGCCCGACGGACTCGAGCGTCACCTATCCCGGCTGGAACCTTGACGACGTCGTGATCTCGGGGGCCCCGATCCCCTCGACGCCCTGCGACCCGCGGCCGGCGGACCAGGCGACCCACGTGCCGCCGGAGACGCTGCTCACATGGAACAACGGCCCGGCGGCCGTGGTCCCCAACGCCTGCGAATGGCGCGAGGGAGACAGCGGCAACTACTTCCCGTTCGACAACTCCGCGTTCGGCATGAGCGGCCAGCGCTACCAGCAGATCTATGCACCCGAGGAGCTGGGCAACGGCGGCACGGTTACGGAAATCCGCTTCCGTCCCGACGGCGGTGTCGGTAACCCCTTTGACACGAACGTAACGGTCGCGATCTACCTGGGCTACGCGGCGACCACGGTGCTCGACCCCACCAACACGTTCGCGGACAACATCGGGGCGGGCCGCACGATGGTCTACAACGGCGTCCTGCCGGTCGCCAGCGCCGATACGGGCGGACCGCCGCGCAACTTCGACGTCGTGGTGGACGTAGCAGACGCCTTTGACTACGACCCCGGGTGCGGACCGCTGCTCCTGGACATCTACATGTACTCCGACTCGGACACCTGCCCGTTTGACACGGACGGCAGCCACAGTTCGCAGACGGGCGTCACGCGGATCTACGGCGATCCCGTGGGCGCCACTAGCGGAACGGTGCACTACAACGGCCCGTTAACCGCCCCGCACGGACTGGTAACCCGGATCCGCTTCCGGCCAAGCGTACTGGTCTACGACGACTACCGCGCCCAAGGCGCGTTCGCCCAGGATGCCCTGGACCATCTCGGGATTGCGTACCACGACGTGGGCGCAAGCGAGACGGCGTTCCGAGACAACCTCGCCACCTCCACATGGGACCTGGTCGTGTGCGACGCCTACTACTTCTACCTACTGAGTTCCACTCTAAACAGCATCTCCAACTATATCGCCGGCGGCGGCCGTATGATGATGTTCTACTTCGACATGGACGGCGAGGCGGCGTTCACGTCCAACTTCGAAGCGCAAGTCAAGAGCACCTTTTGGGATGCGAAGCCCGTCTTCGACGTCGGCGACTCCGCTCAGATCTGGACTTACCCCAACGCGTTGCCCCCGGCCCTCACGGATGCCGACGACTACCTCTTCTCTGACGACGGCGACACGCTGCAACCGATCGGGGGCGGCCGCATCCTGGCCAGCTTCACGCCGGGCGGCGGCACGACATCCAACGAGGCCATGATCCTCGGCAATGCGGGCCGCACGATTCTGCACGGGTTCAGTCCCGACGGCGTCGGTTTCCTGGACGGCGATCTGAACGGCAAGGTGGACCGGGTCGAGCTCTACGAGAACGAGATCCTGTTCCTCCTGGCCGATGACCCCGGCACGTCGTACGACGTCTATTTCGACACAAACCAGCCGCCCGCCCAGCTCCTGCTGGCCGGCGCGCCGCGGCCGTGCTGCGACCCGACGCCCCTGCCGGGCCACAGGCTCGACTCCAACCGCACCTATTACTGGTCCGTCGTGGCCCGGAACCCCGTGGGTTCCTCCACGGGCCCGGTCTGGCGCTTCACCACGTCGCAGCATCCGTTCGAGTCGTTCGCCTTCCATGCGGATCCCGGCTGGACCTGTGAGGGCGACTGGGAGTACGGCGTGCCGCAGGGCATGGGCAGCCATTCCGGCGACCCCGGGGAAGCGCATTCCGGCACGTACGTGTACGGCTACAACCTGTCGGGCGACTACACGAACAACATGCCGGCCGTGCGGTACCTGACCACGCCGGCCCTCGATTGCCGCGCCTTCGAGAACGTGACGCTGTCCTTCTGGCGCTGGCTGGGCGTGGAGAATGTGGTGTTCGATCAGGCCTCGGTCGAGGTCAGCAACGACGGCGCCGCCTGGTCGAACGTCTGGGCGAACGGCGCGAGCATGTCGGACACGGCCTGGACCCTTCAGACGTTCGATATCTCGGCCGTGGCCGACGGCCAGCAGACCGTGTACGTCCGCTGGGGCATGGGCCCGACGGACTCGAGCGTCACCTATCCGGGCTGGAACCTTGACGACGTCTCCCTGTGCGGCGACCCCCTGTATGCCTGCATGGGCACGCCCGTGTGGTGGCTGATCCTCCACGGGCTCACCAACGACACGTGGTGCGCCGAGGAGTTGAAGGACGTGGACGGGGACGGCGTGTGCGCGTATCTCGAGGAGCGCTGCGGAACGAACCCGCGCGACGGCAACGACGTCTTCTGCATCACGGACATCGGAGCCGTCACGAACCGCCACCCGATCTCCTTCACGACGGTGGCCGGGAAGTCCTACTACGTCTGGGGTTCGACCGACCTGACCGACACCAACGCGTGGACCGGCGTGCCGTATGCCATGGGGCCGTTGGGCCCGATGTATGCGCCGCTCACACCGGTGCCGGGCACGGACGGGATCGTGACGGTGTTCGTGCAGCCGGCCTCCGTGCCGCACCACTACCGGGCCACCGTCGAGTAGCTGTGGCCGTCACGGGACGCCGGCGCGGGGACGGGCCCCGATGCTTCGGGGCCGCGTCCCCGCTTTCCGGTGGACTTCCTCCGGCCTTTCCCATAGGATTTCACACTCAGCCGGATCGGACCGGCCGGGGAGGAGAGGCGCATGAGCATGCTGGTGCTGGGTCTGCCCAAAGGGAGTCTGCAGGAGGCCACCTTTGCCCTGATGCGGAAGGCGGGCTTCAACGTCCGGGCCGGGGCGCGTTCCTACATCCCGGACGTAGACGACGCGGAGATCGAGGCGCGCCTGATCCGGGCCCAGGAAATCAGCCACTACGTGGAGCTAGGTGTTCTCGACGCGGGCATCACGGGCTATGACTGGATCATGGAGAACGGGTCGGATGTCGTGGAGGTGGCCGACCTGGTCTACGCCAAGCAGGGCTTCCGGCCCGTCAAATGGGTGCTGGCCGTTCCCGAAGACTCCCCCGTGCGATCGGCAGCCGATCTCGAAGGCAAGCGGATCGCGACCGAGGCGGTCGGGCTGACGCGCCGTTTTCTCGAGCAGAAGGGCGTCCAAGCCGAAATCGAGTTCTCCTGGGGCGCCACCGAGGTGAAGGCCCCCGACCTGGTGGACGCGATCGTCGAGCTCACGGAGACCGGAACCTCGCTTCGCGAGAACGACCTGCGCATTGTGGAAACCGTCCTCGAGTCCACCACCCGCTTCATTGCCAATCAGACCGCCTGGAAGGACGACTGGAAACGCAGAAAGATCGAGCAGCTCACGCTACTGCTGAAGGGCGCGCTGGCGGCC
>CAYOGX010000702.1:0-3584 GCA_964403235.1 uncultured Planctomycetales bacterium
GGGCTTGGGGGCCGGCTTGGGCTTGGGTGCGGGTTTGGGAGCCGGCTTGGGCGCGACCGGTTTCGGCCTGTCCGCAGGCTTGGGCGCCGGTTTGGGTGCGGCCGGCTTCGGCGCGGGTTTGGCAACGGGGGGCTTGGGCTCGGCCTTGGGTTTCGGTTTGGCGGGGGGTTTTGCAGCCGGCTTGGACTTGGCCGCCTTTTCCACGGCCCGTTGGCGATCCGTCCGAAGCTTCGCCTCCGCCGCCTTCTGGGCCTCCTCACTCCAACCGGGGTCCTTTTCAGGTCTGGGCGGCTTGTCTTCACAGCCGGCTAGGATCATGAAGGTGCCGACGGCGCCAATGGCCGCCAGACGGACCCACAGACATCTCATCATCGACTGGTGCATCGGAAATCCTCCTATCCACGGGTGACCCGTACCTGGCCTAAGACTGACTCATGACCGAAACGGAATTGTACCGCCCGGTTCCCCCCACGCAAGCGCCTGACTGTGGGCGTAGCCGCAAACGTGGCCGCCTGGCTGGAACGGCCGAACTCCTACCCCCCAAGCCCATTCCGGGACCAGGCGACGCAAGGGCCACCGTTTCCCGGGAACTCGGAGGGCTGGACCAGGGCTTGATCCGAATAGGGCTTGCCGATAGGGTGACGCGCCCGTGTATCCATCAGACGAGACGAAAGGAAGGTCACTATGAGTCTGGCCGACGCTGTAAACGCCAAGTCCGTCGAGCTTGGCAAACACGTTATTACCATGACGACCCAGGCGGGTTCGGGACACCCGTCCAGCGGGTTGTCATTGGCACACATTGTCGTCACGCTCCTCGAGAAGCGGATGAAGTACGACCCGGTGAACCCCTGGCATGTCGCCAGCGATCGATTGGTGCTCAGCGAGGGCCACGCCGTGCCCATCGTCTATGCCGTCTACGCCGACGTCGGCGGTGTGGCGGGCCGGTCGCGCGACGAGGCCAAGAAGCTGACGATCGACGATCTGGCCAGCCTTCGCGAGCTGGACAGTGTGCTCGACGGCCATCCAAACCCGGCCGAGGGGTTCCCGTTCTTCGACGCGGCGACCGGCTCGCTAGGCCAGGGGCTGTCGGTGGCGGCGGGGTTGGGGTTGGCGGCCAGGCTCCGCGGCATCGACAAGACGATCTTCGCCATCATCGGCGACGGGGAGACGCGCGAAGGTCAGATCTGGGAGGCCGCCGACTTCATCGTCGATCGTGGGCTGAACAACGTCTGCGCGATCTTCAACTGCAACGGGCAGGGCCAGGCGGACGTGGTCTCGCCACAGCAGTCGGCCAGCGCTCTGGCGGGCAAGCTGGCGGCGTTCGGCTGGGAGGTGGCCACCATCGACGGCCACGACGTCGACGCGATCGACGCCGCCCTGACCAAGGCCGGCACGACCGACAAGCCCCTTGCCGTCATCGCCGAGACGATCAAGGGCTGGGGCACGCCCGTCCTGCAGGCCAAGGGCAACCACGGCAAGCCGCTCAAGCCCGACCAGGTCGATGCGGCGCTGGCCGACCTCGACGCGATGTACGACAAGCTCGGCGTACCCCGCGACGCGACGAAGGGGCTGGGCATCTCCGCACCGCCCGCCGAGCCCGCACCGCTGCCCAGCGGGCCGATCGCGCTGCCCCCGTTTGACGAGGGCATCGCCGATGCGGGGCTGGCCGATTCGGTCGCCAAGAATAAGCTGGCCACGCGTCGGGCGTACGGTGCGGCCCTGTTGGCGTTGGGCAAGGCGGACGAGCGCGTCGTCGCCCTCGACGGTGACGTCAGCAACTCGACGTTCGCCGAGTACTTTGCCAAGAAGCTGCCCGAGCGGTTCTTCGAGTGTAAGATCGCCGAGCAGAACATGATCTCGACGGCCGCCGGGCTGGCCGCGGCGGGCTTCATCCCCTTCGTTAGCAGCTTCGCCAAGTTCCTGTCCCGCGCGTACGACCAGATCGAGATGGCCAATATCACCCGGGCGAACGTCAAGGTCATCGGGTCGCACGCGGGCGTATCGCTCGCGGCCGACGGACCCAGCCAGATGGGGCTGCTCGACGTGGCCTACTTCCGCAGCTTCGGTTCAGCCGACGACGGTCGCGGGCAGCCCGCCTGCGTGTCGTTCCAGCCCGCCGACGCCGTGGCCGCCTATCACCTGACCGGGTTGATGGCCAACCTCAATGGCATGTGCTACATGCGGACCCACCGGCCCGACGTGCCGTTGATCTACGACAAACAGGCCGATTTCCAGGTCGGGGGTTCCAACGTGCTCCGCCAGGGCGACGCCGTCACTCTCGTCTCGAGCGGCTACATGGTCAGCGTCGTTCTCGAGGCCGCCGACACCCTCGCCGCCGACGGGGTCAACTGTACCGTCATCGACGCGTACAGCTTCCCGATGAAGCCCAAGCCGATTCTCGGCGCGGCCGCCAAGACCGGCGGGAAGATCGTCACCGTCGAGGACAACTACGGCGGCGGGTTGGGCAGCGCGGTGGCCGAGGCCGCCGCCGCGGCGGGCACCCGCACGGTCGAGACGATGACCTGCCGGCGGATCCCCAAATCGGGCAACAGTCCGGAGGACGTCCTGTCGCTGGTCGGCCTGGCCGTCCAGGACATCGTTCAACGCGTCAAGGCCGTTGTGAAGTGAGGTCGTGGGCTTTACGCGAGCCCATCGCAGGAGGTCGCCATGGGCACTTGGGCGTGTTTTGCGCTGGCGGTGTTGGGTTGGGGGACGGGCGTCTTCCTCATGAAGATCGCCACGCGCTACATCGACAACTGGACGGCCGTGGTCTTCAACCTGCCCGGCTATCTGCTGGTGGGGCTGTTGCTGATCCCCAAGGTCAAGTGGTCGCAGTTCAGTTGGACGCCGGGGCACACGGTGGCCATCTTGGTGGGGTCCTGCTACGTCATCGCCAACTGGGGCTTCTATCGCGCGGTGGAGCGCACGGCCGTCTCGACGCTGACGCCCATGACGGCCGTCTACATGGTCGTGCCGGTCATGCTCGGTGCCCTGTTGTTGGGCGAGCGGCCGACGGCGATGCAATACTGCGGGATCGTGCTGGCGTTTGTGGCATTGGTGCTGTTGGCCTGGCCGAGCGGAGTGAAGGCGAATTGACGCCGTGGGGTCCGGACAAGACATGAGCGATCAGACACCGGAGGGACCGAGGACATTGCCCGACGCGACGACGCGACCGCAATATGTGTCGGCCGACGTGGGTCGGCTTTCACCCAGGACGAAGGCCTGCTACGGCATCTCGGCGCTCGGCGGGGGGCTGGTCGAGTTCTCCCTGACGCTCTATCTGTTCTACTTCTACATTGACCTGGTGGGCGTCAGCCCCGGCACGGTGGGGATCATCGTCCCGGTCGCGATCCTGATCGACGCGTTGACGGACATCCCGATGGGGTGGTGGTCGGATCGCACGCACAGTCGCTGGGGCCGGCGCCGGCCGTTCATCCTGTTCGCCGCCGTGCCCTTCGGGCTGACGTTCTTCCTGTTGTTCACCCCGCCGGACCACCACACGGGGCTGTATCTGTTCGCGGTCATGACGTTGTTCTACCTCGCCTCGACGGTCTTTGCGGTGCCCTACAACGGCCTGGGCACCG
>CAYOGX010000703.1:0-3583 GCA_964403235.1 uncultured Planctomycetales bacterium
CACGGATGAATGAGGAGGTCGGCATGGACCTCTACAGCGTCTCGGGAACATCGGGCGATAACGTATTCGCGGTGGGCCGGGCAAGGCTTGAGCCCTACATCGACGGCCGGATCGTGCTGCACTACGACGGCGCGTCCTGGACGCGAATCCGCGAACAGGAAGACTCCTGGCTTTACGACGTATGGGTCCATTCCGGCGCGCACGTGCTCGCGGTGGGGCGCGGAACGTACTTCGAAATGGGCCCTCCCCCGGTCTACGATTCCTATCCCATCGTCATGCAATACGACGGACGCTCCTGGACGACCGCGCGTTACGGCCATTTCCGCAAGCACCTGTTCTCGGTCTGGTGCGCGTCCGAAACCGACGCGTACGCCTCGGGGCTGGACGGCCTGTTCATGCGCTATGACGGCGATTCCTGGTCCGACGTGGAGATCGGAACGACCGTGAGCCTGAACGCGCTGCACGGAACCGGCGACGAGGACGTGTTCGTTGCCGGGGACCACGGCACGATCCTGCACTACCGGGGACCCTGACTGAGATTCGGATTTCCGGAATCCTTTCTTTTCATATGGATCGGGGTGTATAATGGGGCATCCGAGACACGATGCGGCTGCGCCCGATCCGCCACCTGGAATAACAATCCGAGTCATAACTTGAGCGGATCGGAGAAATCCCTTAGGCAAGCGGGCGCGCGTTGCGCCCTTGAAAAACCAAGGAGAGATGCCATGAAGGCGAAGCGGATGCGTTGGATCCTGCTTTTAGCGGTCTGGACGATCGCATGCGCCGCGGCGCCGTTCTCCTGCGGCGGAAACGGCGATGACGACGACGACGATGACGACGACGCCGGCGATGACGACGACGACGCGGAGACGTTCGGGCCCTTCTGCACCCCGGACGGCTGGTGCTGGCAAAATCCGCTGCCTCACGGGCAGGCGATCCACGCCATGTGGGGCGCTTCCGAATCGGAGGCCTTTGCCGTGGGAGAGGGCGGGACCGTCATGCACTTCAACGGAGCGTCCTGGTCGCAGATGTCGATCGACGTGGGCGCGAACCTGGCCGACGTCTGGGGCCTGTCGGACTCCTATGTGTTCGCGGTCGGACCGGCGGGAGTGTGGCATTACGACGGCGCCTCCTGGTCGAAAATGTCCGCAGGCGACATCTCCGGGCTCAACGGCGTCTGGGGCGCATCGAGCACGGACGTCTTCGCGGTGGGCAGATACGGCGAAATCATCCACCACAACGGCCAAAGGTGGACCAAGATGATGGAGGTGATCCAGTACGACCTGTTCGACGTCTGGGGCTCCTCGGGAGAGGACGTTTACGCCGTGGGCGAATACGGCAAGCTGCTGCACTACGATGGAACCGGCTGGTCCGAGCAGAACAGCATGACCCAAAGCCACCTGCGCGGGATCTGGGGCGCCTCGGCCTCGGAGGTGTTCGCGGTGGGGGACGGGGGCGCGATCCTGCATTATAACGGCAGCTACTGGGCGCCCATGGTCAGCGGCACGGATATGTACCTTTTCGGCGTCTGGGGCTCCTCGGGCGCGGACGTCTACGCCGTGGGCGGACGAATCGAGGTCGTGCCCCCGGCGGCGCACGTGATCCTGCACTACGACGGCGAATCCTGGACCCAGGTCAAAGACGGCAAGGGCGCGGGCCTGCTGGGCGCGTGGGGCTCATCCGCCTCGGACGTCTACGCCGTGGGCGAGCACGGCCTGCTGCTGCACTACGACGGCCGGTCCTGGACCGAGCTCTCGCGCGGAACGCGCAACAACCTCTCGGGCGCGTGGACCTTTTCCGAATCGTGGGCCTACGCCGTGGGCGAGGGGGGAACGATCCTGTCCTTTGACGGCGAATCCTGGTCGGAGCAGGACAGCGGGACCGACCACAACCTGCTGGACGTGTGGGGACCCTCGCCGGATGACGCCTTCGCCGGGGGCGAGGGCTTCATCCTGCATACCGACGGCGAGTCCTGGTCTCGCATGGACCAGGCGCAGCCAAAGAACTTCGTGCACGGCCTGTGGGGCTCCTCGGGCCGGGACGTGTTCGCCGTGGGCGGGGGTGGAACGATCCTCCACTACGACGGCGCGGACTGGACCCGAATGCACCAGGAGGTAGGCATGACTCTCTACGGCGTCTCGGGGGCGTCGGGCGATGACGTCTACGCCGTGGGCCGTGGAAGGCTCGAGGGCGTGGACGATTCCGGCCGGGTCATCCTGCACTACGACGGCGCGTCCTGGACGCGAATCCGCGAGAAGAGGGACTCCTGGCTTTACGGCGTGTGGGTCCATTTTGGCGCGCACGTGCTCGCTGTGGGGCAGGGAACGTACTTCGAACAGGGTCCTCCCCCGGTCTACCGGTCCTTCCCCATCGTCATGCGATACGACGGGCGCGCCTGGACGACCGCGCATCAGGACGTTTCCCGCAAGCACCTGTTCTCGGTCTGGTGCGCGTCCGAAACCGACGCGTACGCCTCGGGGCTGGACGGCCTGTTCATGCGCTATGACGGCGATTCCTGGTCCGACGTGGAGATCGGAACGACCGTGAGCCTGAACGCGCTGCACGGAACCGGCGACGAGGACGTGTTCGTTGCCGGGGACCACGGCACGATCCTGCACTACCGGGGACCCTGACTGAGATTCGGATTTCCGGAATCCTTTCTTTTCATATGGATCGGGGTGTATAATGGGGCATCCGAGACACGATGCGGCTGCGCCCGATCCGCCACCTGGAATAACAATCCGAGTCATAACTTGAGCGGATCGGAGAAATCCCTTAGGCAAGCGGGCGCGCGTTGCGCCCTTGAAAAACCAAGGAGAGATGCCATGAAGGCGAAGCGGATGCGTTGGATCCTGCTTTTAGCGGTCTGGACGATCGCATGCGCCGCGGCGCCGTTCTCCTGCGGCGGAAACGGCGATGACGACGACGACGATGACGACGACGCCGGCGATGACGACGACGACGCGGAGACGTTCGGGCCCTTCTGCACCCCGGACGGCTGGTGCTGGCAAAATCCGCTGCCTCACGGGCAGGCGATCCACGCCATGTGGGGCGCTTCCGAATCGGAGGCCTTTGCCGTGGGAGAGGGCGGGACCGTCATGCACTTCAACGGAGCGTCCTGGTCGCAGATGTCGATCGACGTGGGCGCGAACCTGGCCGACGTCTGGGGCCTGTCGGACTCCTATGTGTTCGCGGTCGGACCGGCGGGAGTGTGGCATTACGACGGCGCCTCCTGGTCGAAGATGGCCGCAGGCGACATCGGCGGGCTCAACGGCGTCTGGGGCGCATCGAGCACGGACGTGTTCGCGGTGGGAAAATACGGCAAGATCATCCACCACGACGGCGCAAGGTGGACCAAGATGATGGAGGTGTACCAGTACGACCTGTACGACATCTGGGGCGCCTCGGCCTCCAACGTGTTCGCGGTTGGCGAGGACGGCACGCTGTTGCATTACAACGGAACCGCCTGGAAAGAGCAGAACAGCCAGACCCGAAACCACCTGCGCGGGATCTGGGGCGCCTCGGCCTTTGAGGTGTTCGCGGTGGGGTACGGGGGCGCTATCCCGCGCTATAACGGTCTCTT
>CAYOGX010000704.1:0-3581 GCA_964403235.1 uncultured Planctomycetales bacterium
GGCGCGGTGCTGCTACATCAGCTATCAAGGCGAGTCGGTCGCGTTGATCGGCGCGGACATCTTCGGCATGCTTCGGGCGGACCTGTTGGGGGCCTTCAAGAAGCTCGCCGACGAGGGCCATCCCAACGTGGTCGTGTGCATGAGCCACACCCACGCCGCGCCGGACACGATCGGCATCTACGGGTTCTTCCCCAACAAGTACAACCGGTCCGTGAAACGAGCGCTATACCAGTGCGTGGTGGACGCGGCCAAGGCCGCCCGGCCGGCTGCGCAGGTCAAGGTCGTCTCGGCCGAGTTGCCCCTCGACGGCGCGCGGGTGGCCCGCATCAGCCGCAACGTCCGCAACCCGGGCCTGGTCAACCCCCAACTGGCGGTGGTCACGTTCCACGATGCGGACGACAAGCTGCTCGGCACGATCGTGCATTACGCCTGCCACCCCGAGATCCTCGACAGCAAGACGCATAAGCTGTTCAGCGCCGACTTCGTCACGCCGCTGAGGAACCACGTGGACCAGGTGTTGGGCGGTACGACCGTGTTCCTCAACGGGGCGCTGGGCGGGATGGTGACGTCCGACAGCCCAGGCCGCCGGCCGGTCGATCTCGAGGTGACGGGTCTGGCCCTGGCCAAGTACGTCGTGCAGTACGCCAAGAAGGCCCAGCCCACGCCCGGGCATGGGCTGCGGTTCGTCCGCCGGCCGGTCCAGGTCTTCCCGACGAACCTGAAGCTCAAGACCTTTACCGCGCTCAAGGGTGGCGGCAAGCTCCTCGTCGACGGCCGGGTCCCGTTCGAGATGTACTATGTCCGGGTCGGCTCGGCCGAGTTCATCACCGCCCCGGGCGAGCTGTTCCCCGAGATCGGCTTCGACATCCAGGCCCGCATGACGGGCTACCCGCGGATGGTCGTCGGGCTGGCCAACGACGAGCTGGGCTACATCGTCCCCGGCTATGACTTCAACGACAAGAACTACGAGGAATCGATGTCAGTCGGTGCCGCCATAGGCCCCATGATCCGCCAGGTCGCCTACGAGCTCGCCGCCCAAGGCGCGCGGTGAGTCAGCACCGCCGTTGCCGGCCGATGAGGAACCGCAACAGGGCCTTGTCGAACGTCATGCCCGTGTGGATCGAGACGAAATCGGCGCCGGTCCGGGTCGTCTCGGTCCGATAGCGGTCGATGAACCGGCCGAGCTCCTCCAGGTACGCGGCGCGGATGGCGGTCGCGTCGCTATCGACGTGGGTGTCGCTCTCGACGTCGGTGAATCGCTTGGGGCCTTGGAAGGGAAACACGGCCTCGTCCTCGCTCAACACGTGAAAGACGATCAGGTCGTGCCCGCGGAAGCGGAGATGGTGCAGCGCCTCGACGACGGGGTCGACCTCGTCGGCCAGCAGGTCGCTGAACAGCACCATGAGACTCCGCTTGCGGACGCGATCGGCCACGTCGTGGATGGCGGCCGCCAGCCGGGTCGGGCCGTACGGTCGGACGTTCGCCAGCTCGGCCAGCATTGACATCAAGTGGCTTCGCTTGGCCTTGGGTCCCAGGAACGTCCGGAGCCTCTGCCCGAACGTCGCCAACCCGACCGCGTCCTGCTGGTGGATCAGCATGTACCCGATGGCGGCGGCCAGGCAGATGGCGTAGTCGATCTTGCGGAGGCGTCCGGCCGCGAAGTCCGGCTCGGCCAGCGACGGGTAGTCCATACTGCCGGACATGTCGACGAGCAGGTAGGTGTCGAGGTTGGTCTCGGCCTGATACTTGCGGATGTAGAACCGATCGGTCTTGGCGAACACGTTCCAGTCGAGCAGTCGTGTGTCGTCGCCGGGGGTGTACTTGCGGTGCTCGCTGAACTCCACGCTGAACCCGTGGAAGGGCGAGCGATGGAGTCCGGCCAGGAACCCCTCGACCAAGAACCGGGCGCGCAGGTCGAGCCGCTGGACCTGCGCGATCACCTCTGGACGCAGATACTCCTGGGCCGTCGGCATACCACCATCATAGTCCAATCCCCATCCACGCCCCAGTCGCGGGTGGCACGGCCGGATGACCGACCGGCGTCGGTGCACGGCGATTCAGCCCGGCCGGTCGTGTAAGGGGGTGGCGTCGATCTTGAGCGCCTTGGTGGTATCGGGGCGTAGGCGGACGCGTTCGTCGATGCGATGACCGATCACCCAGATCGGCCCGACCTGATCACAAAGGATGGCGGCCCGATCGCGTTGCTCCCGGGGGATCTTGGCGTTGATGAAGTAGTCGCTGAGTTTCTTGCTGCCTGGCGCGCCCAGCGGCCGGAACCGCTCCCCCGCGCGAGGCAACCGCACCACCAACGGCGGGCGGAGCTCATCGAAGTCGACCCATTCCTGGGACTTCGGCTTGGTCTGTTCGATGACCGGCCAGGCCGCGTGATCGAACTCAACGGTCTCGGCGGTGATCTTTAATCCTCGAACCGGCAGGATCGTCCTGCCCGGACAGGCCACGGCGATCTGGGCGGGGATGGTCTGATCCGTCCGATTCCCGGGCAGGCTGAAGATCAAGCGGTCGTACCGTCGGCAGACCGTCATCTCGCCGGGCAGGCTGATCTGCTTGCCGCTGCCGGGATCGGCCGCCAGCGCCGCCACGGCACGTAAATGGTTGAAGCCGATCTCACGGGACACCTCGACACCGCGACGTACCGGTTCGGCCCCCAGGGCCGTCACGGCCTGGCGGATCAGCTCGGTCTGGATGACGGGGCTTCTCTTGACCAGCATCTCGGCGTTCAGGACCACCTCCCGGTCGGTCCGGCTGATGAGGAGCGTTTCGAACGTTCGTGCAGCCGTCGCCTCCAAATAGGCCTCGAACCACTGGGCCTGTTCGGCCAGGCGCAGCAGGGCGTCGCTGACCTGCGGATTAAACTCCTCGCGGAGCATCGGCAGGACGCGGTTTCGCAGCCGGTTGCGGGTGTGGTCGTTCAGTTCATTGCTGCGATCGTGCCGATGGGCGACCCCCGTCTCGGCCAGAAATCCCGCCAGCTCGTCGCGACGGAAGCCCAACATCGGGCGCACCAGCCGCACCTCGCTGCCCGAGCGGATCGGCCTCGACGCCGACATCCCGGCAAGCCCGTGGAGGCCCGTCCCCCGGAGGATGTGGTGGAGCACGGTCTCGGCGTTGTCGTCGGCCTGATGAGCCACCGCCGCCACGCGTGCATCGGTTCGAAGACAGGTCCGCTCGAGGAACGCGTACCGCCGCGCGCGGGCTTCCTCCTCGAGCGATCGCTTCGACGACGCCGCCAACGCGGGGATGTCTTCGCGCTCGACCGTGCACCCCAGCCCCAGCCCCCCTGTCTGGTCCGCGACAAAGTCGGCGTCGGCGTTGGCGTCGGCCCCGCGGATCTGGTGGTTCAGGTGGGCCACGTGCAGCGTCCAATCCAACGCATCGGCCCGGTTCAGCTCGACGAGCGCGTGGAGCATGGCCATCGAGTCCTGTCCACCCGAGACGCCCAACACCACCCGCTCGCCCGGCTCGATCAGCCGGCCGCGCTCGATATCGGACCGAAGCCGTTTCAGCAGCGATTGTCTGGTCATCGTCGCGGTCCTTGGCGCCCAGCCCCCGGGCCGGACACC
>CAYOGX010000705.1:0-3581 GCA_964403235.1 uncultured Planctomycetales bacterium
CCTCGACGGTGGCTTTGGTCCGGTACTGGCCTCCACCCAACCGGCCGTAGTCCCGCGGATTACAGTCCGGCGCCGTGCCAATCTTATATGGCCGCGCGGGATCGTACACGGCCAGGTACCCATGCGCGTAGCACCCCAGCCACACACGCTTGCCGTCCCGCGAACACGCGATCGAATCGCACTGGCCGCCCCCGCGGATGATTCGGCCCATATCCTCCATCTTGCCCGCCTCCGGGTCGTATCTGAAGAAATGCTGGTTGATGTACGTCGAGCCGTAGATCTTGCCTCCCGGCCCCTGCGTTAGCGTGAAGATCGCCATGCCCTGCAACGGCTCGATCCACTTGCGATCGTCGATGATCTGATCGGCCTTCAGATCGAGGATCCGCCCGTTGTTGTCGAAAAACGCCAGCAGATAGCGGTCATCCATCAGCGCCTTGGGCATCCCCAGGTACTTGCGAACCAGTTCGGCCCGGGCCGCGCCGGGCCGGATCACGTACAGATGCCCGCTCGGCGACGTGTTGCCGTACACGTTGCCCTTCGAATCCGCCACCGATACCAGCAGCATCGCTTCGTCCGGCGGGCGCGGGATCTCGCGTATGAACGCGCACGTCTTCGCGTCGAACACGAGCACGCCGCCGTGGTACAGGATCGACGCGTAGACCCGGTCGCCCGTGCGGACGATCTGATACACCGTCGACTGATCGGCGTATTTCTTCGGTAGGACGTCGCGGTGCGACCCGTCGGCGAGATCGTACACGACCAGCGAGGCCTTGTTCCCCACGCCGAACCACGCCCGCCCCTTCGCATCGGCGACGACGTACCGCAGATAGTCTGCGCCGGGCCTGGGGCTGATGCTGCCCGGGCTGGTCACCCGGTCGGTCTTGGGGTCGTAGATCAGCGGGATGCACTTGGGGTAGCCCGCGCCGAAGATCTTCCCGTCCGGCGAGGTCGCGCAACCCCAGATGTAGGACGTCGGCTGGTCCGCGTCGCCCAGATCCCTGACCTGCTGCGTCTTCGCATCGAACTGGACCAGATGCCCCTCGCCCACCGTGCCGACGTAGATCTTATTGTCCAGACCCAGCGTCATCCCGTAGCCGCCGGTCCCCCCGGGCAACGGGTAGCGATAGACCTTTTTCGACCGGTGGTCGCAGGCCAACAGCTCGGTCCCGCCGGTGTTGTAGTAGCTCATGTAGAAGATCGGGTGCCCGCCGTCGGGGCTCGGCCCGACCACGCCCTGCGTATTGCTGTAGGTCACCGCCTTGACGGCCACACCCAGGTCGACGATCCGACTCGCCTCGTTCGGGCCGAGGCACTTGGCGGCGTTGCCCATCAACGTCTTCTCCTCGTCGTCCGTCAGCCCGCAGAACAGCAGGAACTCGCGCATGACCACGCGGTTCTGCCCGGCCGCCTTGGTCAGCGTAAAACGCACCTTCGTCACCGTCCGCGCCTCGAACCGCCCCACGACGTCGCGGTATCGGCTGCCACGGACCCGGTACAGCTCGACCCACTTCCCGTCGGCCGTCTGCCCCGCCAGCGTGTAGTCCACCCCCCTGATCTCGGGGGTGTACCAGATGATGACGTTCGTATCGATCTTCGTCGGGCCGGGGAACGTCAGTTCCATCGTCACGGGCATCTGGGATCGGCTGCCCGCCCAGTACCCGTCGCGCCCGCCGTTGTCGCAGACCTTACCGTCGAGGGCAACGGCCGCGTCGTGTCCAGGTGGCACCCCGTCGCTAGCCGTCCACGTGACCCCCCGGTCGGACCGCGCCAGGTTCGGCCGCGTCAGCCCCTTCTCGACGTTGCGGTGTTCAGGCGCGACGCCAAGCCCGCACGTCAATACCGCAGCAAACACGTCCAGCGCGAGATGCATTCAGGACCTCCTCTCACCGCGCATAGCATATCCGCACGCCGATCCCCTTGACAATCGGCGGATCGCCGCCCAGCGCAAAAAAGGGGACGGGAGTCTTTTCTGCGGATCCCAAAAAGACTCCCGTCCCCTTTTTTTGGCTAGCGCTTCGTTGGCGGCGCGGCGGTGTCCGGGAGCCTCTCTTCGGTGCAGTGCCAGTCCTTACCTTTGGGCTTGGGAATCATCAACACATCGTCCGACACACCCGGGTTGATTTTCAGGTCGGTGAACGTGACGGTGACGATCTCGTCGACGTCCTTCGAGCCGGGCCGGAACTGGTGGGCGACGACACGAACGGGCAGCTGGAGCTTCTTGTCGATGTAGAAGTGCAGCTCGGCGTACTGCTCCGCCATTGAACTGTCTTCGCACGGGACGAGCTTGAGGTGGTCGGTTCGGCGCGGGTCCTTGGCCGACCGTCTGATCCGCGTCACCACGAAGTGCTCGAGGATCTCGGCCTTCTTCTGCCCGAACGGCAGCGGGAACGGCCCCTTGCCGATGCGGAACGGCTCGATCTTCTCGCCCTTCGCGACGATTTGACGCTTCTGCCAGTTGGTCGACCTGTAGTGCTTCTCGATCAGGTACTCACCGTCGAACAGGTACTCGTGCTTGTCGTCCGTCTCGACGTCACCGAAGATCGACTTGCGGTACACGACCTTGAACTTGGGGTTGGGTTTGTCCCGCCGGAACCAGATCGAGCCGAGCCTGCTCTGTTTGTCGTCGACGACGACGTCGAGGAAATCGGCCTGCAACTCACTCGTCAGCGAGTGGACCTCGTCGCCGCGTCGCTCGAGCCGCTCCAGGATGCGATCGACGGCCGGATCGCCGCTCATCTGCGTCGCCCCCGGCTCTGTGGCCGCGGACGTTGTCGCTGCCGACTTCGCCGGGGCCGTCGTTGGCGCCACCAGCAACGTTGCCGGGCGGCTGGCCGGTCGGGTCGAGGCCGACACCGCCACCAGCCCGGACACCAGAATCCACATACCCAGCATAGACCGGACCTCCCTGATAACAGATCGGGCCCTAGGGCTCTATCGCATTAGACAGCTCCGCCGGCGGCGGCGTTGGGGTGGACATTATGTCACATTCGGGCCCCGTCCCCACGCGCGCCGGCTCAGCCGGCCCGGTCTGAGCCGCTTCGGCCCGATGTTGACGCACCAACTGCTGAACGATCTTCGCCAGTGCGATCGCCGCGATCGCGGACTGAACGATGATAATATGGACGATGTTCAACTGCCCCCAGATCGTCACGGCGGCCAAACCCGCATACCGAACCCACCGACCGAGGTAGTACGCCACGAAGTACGGCAGCCTCGGATACCGGTACGTGATCGCCAGCCACCGCACGATGTCCACGGGGATCGGGATAAAGCTGATCACCATGATCACCCAGAACGGGCGAAGCCCGAACCATCGCGCCGCCACCTCGTACAGCCGCGTCTTGCGGACGCCGGCCACCGGACCGTGTCGGAGCAGGAACGTGAAGATGTGGTATTCGTTCAGGTTCGCCATGGCCGTGCCCAACGCGCCCATGCTGGCCACGACGACCATCCGGCCCAGAAGGAACTGTCCGACGCCGAGCTCGCCGGCAACGTAGTTGCTGGCCATCAGCATCACGATCCACGTCGTGGGAAGCGGGAAGAACGTGCAGCACAGCGACAGGTAGAAGGTGTACAACGCC
>CAYOGX010000706.1:0-3578 GCA_964403235.1 uncultured Planctomycetales bacterium
GTCGGCAATCGCTTTAGGCTGATGGGCCCACACTTAGACCGGGCGCAGTCATACAGAAATCTGAAAACAGCTCGACCCGGACAGGTCGTTGCATGAACCTGAGAATCCCCCCCGGCGAAGTTGCGAAAGACTATATGCAGCTGCGCGGATCAAGTCAAACGGCTCCCTCCGCAAAACATGAAACAAAACAACGTCGTCAACGAACTGACGATCGTCATTGGCCGGAGCAAGCGTTTCCGGCGCTTGCGCACTATGATTATCGGGGCTCCCGCGGAGCCGACTATGACGTGCGCTCAGATCGAGGACCGCCACCACGGCGGGGACGTGGGCGTTCCATCAGGAACGTGAATCGGTCGAGGGTCTCCGGACCGATCGCCTCACAGAGGTAACGGCGGGCGTCTCTGATGGCCGTCCGCCTCGACAGGTGGATCAACACGATGTGGGGGTTCTCGAGTCGCTTGGCCAGGCCGGTCAAGTCGCGGACGTGGAGGTGCTGGCCGACCCGAGCCCGGCGGAGATGGTCGGGCTCGAAGAAGGTGCATTCGAGCAACATGACGCGGCTGCGTCGGACGAAGTCGAGGTCGAAGTGGGGCCCGTCGGCGGTGTCGCCGGGATAGCACATCAGCGGGACCTCCACGTCATATTCGATCTGGGTGCCCTGGGTCTTGAGCTGGACCAGTTGGGGGCCGGACAGGTCGGCGAACTCGGGCTTGAGTTTTCGGCGGGTCTCGATCGCGCAGAAGCCCAGGGCGGGCCCGCCATGGCACGTCGAGAAGGCACGCACGACCAGGTCTCGTCGGACGCGATGATCCTGGCCGGGCTCGAGCCCGACGATCTCGGCCGGTGAGGGATGCCCCTCGATCTGTCCCCAGATGCGAACCAGTTCACGAATGGGCTTGACCAGCTCGACCGGGGCCAGGACCGTGCCCGGTGAGTTGCCGATGAAGTTGCGTTGGGAGAAGTAATAGGCCAGGCCAGCCGCGTGGTCCATGTGGCCGTGCGACAGGCAGACCGTGTCGACGCTGATGATCTCGCGTGGCGCGCGTCCCACGTCGAAGCAGATGTTCAGCTCGGGCGCAGCGACGACCGTCTCCTCGCCCGCCAGCGAGAAGCCCACGAGCTTGATGTCGCCCACCCGCTTTTGAACCATGTACGTAGGCATAGGCCGAACATGGTACCCGGCCCGCCCCGCCAAGGCGAGAGACCCTCAACGACGACTCCCCCGCGGGGGTACACCCAAGAAACCGTGGCGGTCGTGCGGCATCGATGAGCAAGCCGGCGTCGAGGAATCGGCGGGACACTGGCGTCATTCGGTCTCGAGCCAGTTCTGGCCGTACGCGACGTCGACCTTGATCGGGACGTCGAGCGACATGGCGGATTCCATCTCGTGGCGGACCATCTTCAGCTCATCGTCGACCGACTTGGCGGGCAGCTCGAAGACGAGCTCGTCGTGGACCTGGATCAGCATTCGGCTGGGTCGGCCCTCATCGCGGATACGGCGGTCGATGTGAATCATCGCGCGCTTGATCAGATCGGCGGCGCTGCCCTGGACGACTGTGTTGACGGCGAGCCGCTCGGCCGCGGCACGGGCGGGCTTGCTGCGGGCGTCGATGTCGGGAATCTTGCGTCGCCGGCCGAGGATCGTCTCGACGTACCCCTGCGACTTGGCCTGGGCAATGCACTGATCGATAAACGCCCGCACGCCGTGGTATCGCATGAAGTACATGTCGATGAAGGCGCGGGCCTCGCCGACGCTCATGCCCGTCTGGCGGCTCAACCCGAACGCGCCCTGGCCGTAGATGATACCGAAGTTGACGGCCTTGGCGTTGCTCCGCTGCTCCTTGGTGACCTCGTCCGGCTTGATGCCAGCCACCTGGGCAGCGACGAACCGGTGGATGTCCTGGTCTTCGGCAAACGCGCGGGACAGGTTCTCGTCGCCGCTGAAATGCGCGACGAGCCGAAGCTCGATCTGACTGTAGTCCGCCGTCAGCAGGACATACCCCTTCTTGCCGGGCACGAACGCGCGACGGATCTGCCGGCCGATCTCGGTTCGGACCGGGATGTTCTGCAAGTTGGGATCGCTGCTGGACAACCGGCCCGTGATCGCGCCGGTCTGGTGGAAACTGGCGTGGATGCGTTTCGTCCGCGGGCAGATCATGTCGGGCAGCGTGTCGACGTACGTGCCCTTGAGCTTTCTCAGCTCGCGGTACTCGAGGACCCGGCGGGCGATGTCGCTGTCGTTCCGCGCAACGAGTTCGGTCAACGTGTTGGCGTCCGTGCTCCGGCCGGTCTTGGTCTTCTTGATCACCGGCAGTTCGAGCTCGTCGAAGAGCACCTCGGCGAGCTGCTTGGTTGAGTCGATGTTGAACGGCCGGCCGGCGAGTTCGTGAATCTGCTCGGTCAGCACGTCCAGTTGGTCGCCCATCCTCTTGCCCATGCCGGCCAACAGCTCGGTGTCGAGCGTGACGCCGTTGTACTCCATCTCCGCCAACACCTCGACCAGCGGCATCTCCGTCTCGGCAAACAGCTTCTCGAGCGCCGCGTCCTGACCCAACTGCTCGCGAAACAGCTCGCACAGCCGCCACGTAAAGTCGGCGTCCTCACAGGCGTACTCGGTCGCCCGAGCGATCTCGACCTGATCGAACGTGACCTGATTCTTACCCTTACCGATCAGGTCTGAAGTGGGGATCTTCTGATGCCCAAACACCTCTGCCGCCAGGGCGTCGAGCGAATGGCTGCGGCGGGACGAGTCGAGCACGAAGCTGGCGATCAGGCTGTCGAACTCGACTCCGCGGACCTCGATGCCGGCCGTCTGCAGCACCGAGAGGTCGTACTTGAGGTTGTGACCGCACTTGCCGACGTCGGGGTTTGCCAAGACGGGCCCCAAGACGTCGACGACCTTGTCGAGCGGCAAGGTGTCGCCGGCCAGGCCTCGAACGGGCACATAGCAGGCCTTGCCCGATCCCCATGAAAACGAGAGGCCCACCAGGTCGGCCTCGACGGGCCGCAGGCTCGTCGTCTCGGTGTCGAAGGCGAACCGTTCGAGCTTGGCCAACCGCTTGGCGAGTTGCTGGAGCTTGGCCTCGGTGTCGATCACGTCGTAGGCGCCTTCGGGGGGAGGCGGCTCCTTCACGGTCGCGGCGGCGCGGGTCTTGGCCTCGGCGGCGACGGGCTTGGCCGGTGTCGAGACCGAGTCCATCTCGGCCAACCGCTGGCGGAGTCGGTCCAGATTAAGCTCTTCGAAGATCGGGTCCAGCGCTTCGCGACGGAACCCCTCGAACCGGGAAGCCGCCAAGTCGAAGTCGATGGGCACGTCGTCGCGGAGCGTCACCAACTGCCGCGTGATAGGCATCTGCTCGGCGAAGGCCTGGACGTTCTGCCGCTGCTTGGGCGTCAGCTCGTCGGCGTGGGCCAGCACCGCGTCGGCCGAGCCGTACTTGGCGATCAGCTTGGTCGCCGTCTTGACCCCGATCCCCGGCACGCCCGGGACGTTGTCGGTGGAATCACCCGCCAGCGTCTGGATGTCGATCGCCTGTTCCGGCCGATAGCCCTTGGCTGCCTCGAGCTTAGCCGGATCG
>CAYOGX010000707.1:0-3573 GCA_964403235.1 uncultured Planctomycetales bacterium
CAGACATCGCAGAACTGGTGATCGGCCACAGCAAGAGGGGGATCGTGGCGGTCTATGACCTGCACGGCTTTGATGACGAGCGCCGGGCGGCAATGATCGAGTGGGAAGGGCGGTTGCTGGCAATAGCCGAGGGTCACGACCCCGATGCTGCGCGGCGTGACAATATCATCAGGTTGGGGGGCGAGAGATGAACCGTCGCGAGCGGGTCAAAGCGGTGGTGCGCAAGCACCTGCCGCCGAAGGGCGGATTCCAATTCGACACGGACATCGACAGCCGGATCTTCGACGCGCCCAGCAGGTCGTCGCCATTCTTCGATCAGGTCCGCGACCCGGTAGAACTACGCCGCCTTAGGACGGCACTGACCGATATACAACACTCCTTCGGGCCGGAGGGCTTGACAGGAAGGGCGAAGAACGAACTAGGCGATCACATCCTCTATGGGCGCTTCGTAGGCGACGTGGACTCCAGCGATGCAGAATGCGTGGCGTTTGTGCGCGACACTGGCCAGCCCGCCGCCCACGCCCTGAAGGAGCTCTTACGCGCTATACCCGTCTTCCTTCGTGCGATCGACAGCGCTGGGCGCGAAATCGATCGTTCAGCCGCCACTCGAAGCCGCACCGGCCGGATGAACAATGAAGGCATCATGATTGTCGCCGCTGCCCGAGAGGTTTGGGAGGATTACCACAAACGCCAGGCCCCTAGGCGCGACCTGAATCCGGCGACACCGTTTGGGCGGTTCCTCGCGGACCTGTTCGACGCGATGGAAACCGACCAAGATCCGCGTTCCGCGTTTAGGGCGTGGGCAAAGATAGGCCCGGAAGTCCATATCCAGACGGAATTCTGGCAGCTCATTGGGGACGACTAACAGGCTGTAAATCGACGAAAAACGCTTCGTGATACCGCAACACGGAGCAAGCCGATGATCTTCGACGACCTCGTCACCGAAGACGAATACGCCGCCGCGCGCGGCATCACCATCCGCACCGCACAGCGGGAGCGGTCGCTGCGCATTGGCCCGCCGTTCATCCGGCTGGGCAAGCGCATCTTCTATCGAAAGTCAGTCTTGGCCGATTGGGTTCTGGCGCAGGAGAAAACACAGCCCCGCAGCCGAGCGCTGATGACCGCCGAATAAGAAACCCCGCCGGCGGACCAAGCGCACGGCGGGGCAAATAGGTATGTGACACTTACCTTTATACCCCATGCGCCCGTCCCCGGCAATAGCCGAGGAAAAGAGCAGTGGAACCCAATTCCAACCGCAAGGCTCGCCGCGCGTGGGCCGCGGCGCGCCGCAAGCATCTGAAGCGCGGGCGCGTCTATCTCGTCGACTTCGAGCACGACCAGGACTGCCTGATCTACTCCCAGGCGCGCGTCTGCACGTGTAACTGCCATCGCGTCCTGAAGGATGACGAGGGCCGCGTCCTGGCCCGCGTCGGGGGCGCGGGCAGCTACGACCCTCTAGAGATGTTCGCGGTGATGCCATGATCGCCGTCGGTCATCACGAAACGGCCGACCACTACGTCGGCACCGTCGCCCGCCTGAACGAAACCTGGCGCGTCATCGTCTGTCGGGACGGCATCCAGTGGATCCTGCAGCGGCGCAAGAAAGGTGGCGCCGAGCGGCCCTGGAGGTCGGTGCGCTACTGCCAGACCCGCGAGGCCCTAACGCGCCTCTGCGCCACCTTGTGCGGGCGCATTGACCCCTTGGCGTTGGCAACTCTCCACGCCCTTCCCGAACACATCCGGGGAGGTGCCGCATGACCGCCTTCGACCTTCGCATCCGTTTCCTGATGTCGCGCTTCCGGCTGACCGAGGCGCAGGCGCAGGCGCTGGCTGCCCTGGTGTGGGGAGGCTGAGCGAATGAACCCTGAGACCTTCGACATCTACGCCGCTTGCTTCGGCCGCCCCGACGGCCCGTGCCTCGCGCAAGCACGAACCCATGCAGACGCGTCTGACGCCGCTCGAACGATCGCCATTGCCCAGAAGACCGACGTGATCATCTTCGCGCCGGCCTGGTGGAAACGGCCGCCGAGGAATGACGATGCGCCATTCTGATCCGCTGATAGCCGATCGTACCGAGATCGAACGCTTCGTGGACGCGCTCTTCCGGTATGCCAGCGAAGGTGGCGTGGTCAGCCTTCGGGCATTCGACGACGCGGACAAGGGGCAGCGGGCGTTCGGAATCCGCCCGGTGACCATCAACGGTGCGGGCCTCGATCAGGTCATCGACGCCGCGACCGAGCTTGCGACCCGCTGCGGACGCGCCAAACGGCCGATCGTCTTCTGCCCGCCAGTTGTCACCTTCAAATCGGCTGAGAACGCGAAGCAGGCCAACGTGGCAGAGGGATTGGCGCTGTCGGTCGAGTGCGATGCCGCACCGACCAGCGCGCGCGAACGGCTGGAAAGCATCCTAGGGCCGGCGACGCTTGTGGTCGCGTCCGGCGGGCGTTGGACTGATCCATCTACTGGCGAGGTACAGGACAAGCTGCACCTGCATTGGCGGCTGACGGAACCGACCACGACCGACGAAGACCATGCGACCCTGAAGGAAGCCCGTCGGCTGGCAACGCTGATCGTCGGCAGCGACGCAACCAACATCCCGCTCGTGCATCCGATCCGCTGGCCCGGTTCGTGGCACCGCAAGGCCGAGCCGCGGATGGCGCGGATCGTCGCCCTACGCGTAGAGGCCGAAATCGCGCTTGACGATGCGCTCGACCAATTGCGGTCCGCCCCGTACGAGCCTGGATCGGAAGCCAGGCAAACCGGGAGCGGGTGGTTCGAGTTCAGCGAGACGGAGTTTCAGCCCAAGACCCGCGAAGACTACGCCGCCTTGATCGCGGGCATGGCCATCGACGGCACCAAGCACGACAGCATCGTGCGCGTTGCGGCCAGCCTTGTCGCACAAGGTTGTTCCGAACGCTTCGTCGAAGGTTTCGTGCAGCACCATTGCCCGGTCTGGGATGCCAACGTCGAGGCCGCGATCCATTCCGGCTTCGAAAAGTATCGCGTGGAAGAGGCCAAGGCGCGCATGGCGGCCGACACGACCGATCCGGTGGATCTGTGGGGCAGCTTTGCACCGCCGGAGTTGCCGCGAGGGCTGCTACCTCCGCTTGTCGAGCGGTTCGCCCGACTGCAGGGCGAACTGATGGGCGCCGATCCCGGTGGCATTGCCGTGGCCTGCCTCGTCGCCTGCGCAGCCGCAATCCCCGACGAGGTGCAGATCCGCGTCAAGGTCCATGACGACAACTGGACCGAAAGTGCGCGGCTTTGGGCTGCCTTGGTCGGCCTGCCTTCGACCAAAAAGACAACGATCATTTCCGCGGCAACCGCCCCGCTCTGCCGCCTCGATACGAAGATGTTCCGGGATTGGCAGTCGGAACTGTCGGAGTTCAACAAGCTCGACAAGGACGCGCGAAAGGGCCGCGAACCGCCCCCACAACGCCGGCTGCGGATCGAGGACGCCACCATCGAGGCTGCGCAGCAGGTGCTGGTGGGGTCGCCGTGGGGGGTCCTGATGGTCCAAGATGAATTGTCGGGCTTCTTCGGGGCCATGGACAAGTACAACGGAGGCAAGGCC
>CAYOGX010000708.1:0-3571 GCA_964403235.1 uncultured Planctomycetales bacterium
CCCTTTCCCACGACGTCGAGAGGCGAGTCCGGGCGGAACTGGTCGACGCGGAACTCGATGAGGCCCAACGGCTGCTGGAGACCCCAGGCGAGCACGAAGAGGCCATGCTCCGGGCGGCGGGGATCATCGCCGGGGTGGTGCTGGAGCGGCACCTGGCCGACGTCATAGACAAGGTCAACGACACGCTGGGCGAGCCCCAGCGGTACACCCCGGACGCCGGGCGGGACGGCATCGTCAGATACGTGCACTGGCTGGTCGGGCAGGGCGTGATCGCGTTGAGTGAGCGCGCGGCCCTGGAGGAACTTGCCCTGGTCCGAGACGCCTGCCGCCTCCCGCCGAGCGACACGCTGAAGATGCCCACCAGGGACGAAGTGGGCCGGCTGATCCAGGCCGTCCGCCGCTACACGGCCGAGATCCGTATGCCGTGAACGTCCCCCGGGTGGCGTGGCGCCCGGCTACGGGCTACCGGCCACGGGCTGCCGCCGGGGCGGCGAAGGCCTTGCGGAGCATGGCCAGGCTCTTGGGAATGGCGGTCCTGGCGGCCTCGCGGCCCTCGTATTCCAGCGAAATGTACCCGCGGTAGTTCACCTTCCGCAGGAGGGCGGCTATGCGGGCGTAGTCCAGCTTCAGCGTGTACCACGTGCCTCCCCCGTAGTAGGTCTTGGCCTGCACGAAGACGGCCTTCGGCGCCAGCTTGGCCAGCTTGTCGTACGGGTCTTCCAGGAAGTTGCCCGTGTCCATCGTCACCTGAAGCCAGGGCGACTTGACCGCGTTGACGATCCGCAGCACGCCCTCGGGCGTCAGGCCCAGGCCCCAGTGGTTCTCCAGGCCGAGCACCACGCCGCACCGCTCCGCCGCCGGAAGGCACTTGCCCAGCGACTCGATCACCCACGGGTAGGCGTCCTTGTCGGTGTATCCGGGCAGCGGCGGCTCGACGCCGCGATTCTTCATCAGCTCGGTGAAACTCCGGGTCGTCCCCCACCGCCCGGTGTTCACGCGGATCGTGGGGATCCCCAGCGCGTAGGCCAGCTCGATGCTCGCGACGGTCTTCTTGACGTTCGCCGCCCTCTCGGCGACCTTGGGCGAGACGAAGTCCTGGTGCGTCGACATGCCGCACAGGGCGAGCCCGGCCGTGAAGGCCTGACGCTTGAGCGACTGGAGGTACGCGCGGTCCTTGCGGTGCATCTGCTTCTCGAGGATCTCGACGGCGTCGAAGCCCATCTGCCCGGCCAGGGCGATGCAGTCGGCGATCTTCAGGCGCGAGGCGGCGCGATACCGCCAGAACGAGTAGGTCGACACGGCGACGGGGTTGCCCCGCCACCCGGACGGTGCCGCGGCGGGAGCCACCTCGTCCGCCCGGGCTGCCCGGCCCGGCATTACCGCCCCCGCCGCTCCCGCGGCGGCCGAAACCACAAACCCGCGCCGATCGATGCCCATGGCAGTGCTCCTCTTCGTGAATAGCCCGACGTGCCGTCATTATACCGGTTGGGATTGGCGCATGCGCTGGCGTCGTGGCGGACGGAAGGGATTGTCGATTGCCGATTGTCGAGTAGCCGAGAGCCCCTTTCGCGCCGCAGGCAGCAGGGCCGTTCAATCGGCAATCCGTGACGTGGCCGGCCCGGCGCGTGGGAACCGAACGCCCCGGCCCGCTGCGGCGGACCGGGGCGTCGGATGCGTACGGTTGTACGGCCGGAATCTAGCCGCGCCTGCGTCTGCGAACGTACCGCCCCAGCCCGGCGACGCCCAGGCCCACGGCCAGCATCGTCATCGGCTCAGGGATGACCGGCGTGGCGTCAACGATCTGGAGGCCGGACAGCGGCCCCCTGTGATTGCCGTCGTCCTGGCTGTAGAACTCAAGCGACAGCGACGTCTGGGTCAGGCCGGTGAACTTCGTGTAGTTGCCCGTGGCTCCCGAGGTGGTGATCTCGTTGAACACGAAGGGATTGGCGCCGACCGTGGTCGAGGTCACGTCCTCGACCGTCACGAAGTTCGTTATCGCCGGCACGGAGGTCTCATTGAACCGGGTGTCCTCACTGGCGCGGTCGTGACTGACGTACAGATAGAGGTCATACTGGGCGTAGGGGATACTCGAGAGGGCTATGGTGCTTGCGGATGAGTCGCTGTGTGTGGCGACCCAGCCCTTCATCAGTTTTCCGTCGCCCGTCACCGGGGAACCGCCCAGGTCCCAGCTCTCGTTCGTGGTCCAGGTCACGCCCATACCGGTCAGCCCGCCGAGGCCATCCTTGGCATCCCCGATCGATCCGCTGGCGTTCGGGGCGTTGTTCCAGTTCTGCTGGGCTACGACGCCGGCGGTGTCCGTGGCGGCCAGCAACGCGCCGCTTCTGTTGGACCCGAAGTTCACTCCGACGGACCCGGCCTGCACCGCCGCGGTCAGGGCCACCATCACGCTGACGGCCGTCAGTACGCGAAAGGTGTTGTGTGTGGTCATGTGCTCTCTCCTTTGTCTGGTGTCTTTCGATATGCCATCTCTTCTGTATCCGTCAGGCCGCTCAGGCCCGTCTTCGCTTGCTGATGTACCGCCCCAGCCCGGCGACGCCCAGGCCGACGGCCAGCATCGTCATCGGCTCGGGGATGACCACGGGCACGGTAGCCGTCACGACGATCTCCGCCAGACCGACCCGGAACGTGCTGCCGTAGTTGCTGAGCATGTCAATGCCGATGTAGCGGGCGCCCGACGCGCCGCTGATGTCGAAGGTCCCGCTGACCGGCAGGGCGCCGGATGCGGTTCCCTGGGCGAGGGTCTGCGTCCCCCCGAGCTGTGTCCACCCGCCGCTCGAGAAGTCGTAGGCTTGGAATGACCCAGTCCTCACGGGGGGCGTGACGGTGGGCGAGACGGCGTAGTAGATGTCGAACGTCTGCGTGCCCCGGTCAAGTGCATTGCCCTCGTTGACGTTCCAGAGGAGCATCTCGTCCAGCGTCGCCTGCGGGGACCCGAGATCGATGACGGCCCATCCCTGGTTCGCCCCACTGCTCGAACCGCCGGGGAAGGCGCCTTGCCAGTCCGTCTGCCAGGTGTTTGTGTGCGTCCACGTGGACGGGTCTGTGGGGTCGGGCTTGGTGACCCCGGCACCGTTGACTGCGGTGGGCATTGACCCGTTGCCCATGAAAGAGTCGCCGTCCTCGTGCCCGGTGATGCCGGCAATCGGCAGGCCCACGGGCGGCGTGCTGTTGGCCGTGAGATCAAGATGGAACACCCGATCATCGCCGGGGAACAGCAGATTGTTCTCGTTCCCATTCCCGCCGCCGCCGTGCCGGAAGTTCGTCCCGCCTGCGTAGTTCACGTCTGTGTTGTTGCACGTCACGAAGCCGCTGCCGGTTGTGTCCCAATCGAACCCGTACACGGTGTCGGGCGCGAGCGAGACCGGCGAATCGAACGTGAAGGTCAGATAGTCTCCAGGAACATAGCTGATCGTGTTGTTCGAGTTCCCGGCGGCAACTGGTGAGAAAGTCGTACCCGAAACGGCGCCCACACGGACAGTCCAGGTTGCCGAGTTGTTGTTGATCGTGTTGTTGAAGTTGCGCAACGTCACAGCGGACAGGCTATAGCCTT
>CAYOGX010000709.1:0-3571 GCA_964403235.1 uncultured Planctomycetales bacterium
GAAATGCTGGCGATCCCGGCCGCCGAGCTTGCTGACCACGTGGAGTTCCACCGCGACGGGGCTGCTGGATGGCGCGGGGGGCGTGCCCGTCAGTCGTCCGGTCTTGGGGTCGAGTTTGAGCCAGTCCGGTCCGTGGGGCATCGCGAACGTCAACTCGTCGGCCCAGCGGAACGCGTAGTTGTAGGGGGTGCCCTTGGCCGTATAGGCCACCAGGTGGCCGATCGATCGCGTCACCCGCGGCTGGTACGCATACACCCGTCCGACTCGGGCCTCGGCGGGCGGGATCGAGATGAACATCGGATGCGGCGCCTCGACGAAACCCGTCGGGCCGCTGCGGACGCCCTTGGCGTCCACGGCCACGATGCGGTAGTAGACCTTGTTGTACTTCGCATCGGCGAGCGTCGGGCCGATCACTGGCAGCCTCGTGTCCTTGACGGTGGCGATCCGGTTTGCGCCGAAGCGTTCGTTTCGGCCCCCGTCGACGGCGACGTCGTAGGGCTCGCGGTTGGGGCTGAACCCGCGCTCGTCGCTGCCGTAGACCTCATAGCAGGCCGGTCGCCGGCCCTTCGGATTGGATTTCCATCGTAGCGTGACGGTGCGGGCCGTCCGGTCGACGTCGAGCGTCGGATCGACCGGCACGCCGGGTCCCTGCGGTGTGAACTTGGCCGGCGTGCTCCACGGCCCCCATACGCCGCGGGCGTCGCGGGCCCTCACCCGCCAGTAGTAGGGCTGACCCGGATTCAGCAGCCCGTCGTACGGCGGCTCGTAGCCGTCGGCCAATGTCTTGTGGATCTTGCCGCGATACGCGGTTCGGCCGATCAGCTTGTCGAAATTCGGGCTGAGTACCCAACGCACGTCGGCGTACTCGCTGAGCTGAAACTGGTAGTCGGCGATGGCCTGGCCGTCCGGATGCTTCGGTCGCTGCCAACGAAACTGCGGACGGGTCGAGGCGGTTCGGTCGCCGTCGGGCGGGAAGGTGATTCTCGGCGCGGGCGGGCGCTGCCAGCTCGAGCGCTCGACCCACCGGTGCGTGACGTGGACTTCGTGCGGCCCGGTCGTCTGATCAACATACACCACGCGGTTCTCGCCGAGCGTCAAGGCCGGTAGCGTCAGCGGCGCCATTTGCAGATCGAGCGCGATCTTGAGACCCCGCAGCGCGACGTCGGATGCGGCCTCGTGGCTCCGCAGCTCGAACCGCAGCGAAACGTGGTACCGCGCCGTACCGGTTCGCGGGAAATGCTTGTCGAGGTCGATCTCGGCGCGGACGGCTCCGGTCCGCTCGGCCCGCCAGGCGCGGGTCCATTCCTTGCCGTCGAAGGACACGTCAAGGCCGGCCAGGTCCTCGGCATCGCCGCGCAGCAGGTCGACCTCCGCCCGACCGCCGACGATGACGTACGGCGACCGCATCGTCACTACCAGCCGCGCGGGCTTGCCCGGCTCGGACAGCTGGAAACGTGCGGGTTGGCCGGGCTGGGTGGCGAACCGGCCGTTCTCAATCTTGCCAACGTGCTTCCGGTCACACGCCTTGGCGAAGCTCGGCTCGTAGACGAGCTGTCCGTTGGCCACCTGCTCGCCGACCCGCTTCCACGACCCGTACCGATCGGTGCCGTACCACTTGTGGACGTTCGACCATCGCCAGATCATCGACTCGCCGGGGCGCAGGTCGAAGGTCATCTCGTGCCGGCCGCCCGGTCCTTTCCGGCCGTGCTTGCGGTCCTGATGGCAATGCAGGGCGGCCGACATTTCGTCGGTCCGCCGGCCGTCGGCGCGGAGGATCCCGTACGTGTGCGTTCGCTTCATCAGCTCGTGGTCGCGGATGATCTCGTCTTCGCACGCGATGGTCCTGTTGTCCGGCAGCAGGCAGATAATGTTCTCGTCCCCGTCGAGCAGGTGCCATCGCCCATCGAAGAACACCTCGGAGGTGCTGTGGCCCTGGGGCTTGCCGGACCGGACCTTCAGCCCCCCCGCACGCCACACGTCGGCGATCACCACCGAGTCGTTGCCGCACAGCGTGTACCCGTAGACGTTGTAGACCTTGATCGCGTTGCTCGACTCCTTCGTATTGGTGGATGAGTGAAACCGGTGGTGACGGTGCCATTCCCACAGGGCCCGGGCCTTGTCGGGGTCGGTCATGTCCGGCGTGACGATGTGGTCGACCAACTCGCGGAGATCTCGCCAATGCCCCCGGCCGTTGATGGTCAGCCAGGGATTCCTGGCGACGGCCGGTCCGTGGTTGATCATCACCACCTCGCGGTTCGGCTCGAACGTCTGTCGCCAGCCGCCGTAGCCGATCGGATCACGGGTCATCACCCCGTCGACCTTCCCGCCCATAACCACCACGTATTCATGTCGATCCGATCGGATCGTCTCATGGTGTTGGCCAGGCGTATCGGGGGGCTGTGCGCCACTCGCATGCATCGCCACGACGGCGGTGATCAATCCCGGCGCCAACACAAACGTAGCGTTTGACATCGGACCACTCCTGCGACGAACCGGCACGACCGCCGATTGGGCGGTCATGTCAACGTTTCGTTCACGATTGTTATCCTTTTCGTGTCACACCGCCAGCCGCTTGAGCGGGTATGACATTCACCCGTCGTCGATCGGTTCGCCCGAGCTTGCCGGCCGGTCCGGTACGCCGGGACGCCAAGACGAATGGGGCGCCGGGTCCTTGACACCGAGCAACGTCGTCGATAGCGTGGAAATCGGCGACCGCGTCAGGAACGGGGCCGGTCGCTGCCCCCTGGTACGTGCTCGGCCAAAGCGGTCCGGGGTTCCGGGCGACACGTCAAAGGCGAGCAAGTACCAGGCAAGACGGCAAGGAGAGGTGGCAGAGTGGCTGAATGCGGCGGTTTGCTAAACCGTTGGGCTGGGTAATCCCGGTCCCGGGGGTTCGAATCCCCCCCTCTCCGTTATCCCCTTCCTCATCGCTTAGAACCGCCGTTTGCCCTTGCATTCCGCGGTCTTTCGAGCTGTCCGCGGTCGAATGTCCTTCCCCGTTGTTCCCGCCCTGTGCGCACTCCGTTGAACCGAATTGAACCGTTTTGGGCTCCGTCGCGCCCACTGGCGCGCCCCCATTTCCGACACTGCTATCGGCCGTCGCGTCATCGGTCCCCGTCGCCTTGGCGCTCTCGGCATCCAATCCCGACAGGTCCGGCAGCACGTCCAGCGCAGCGCCCAAGCTGCCCCGTGGCGTGTGAGTGTAGATGTCCATCGTCAAGCCGATCGTGCTGTGCCGTAGCAGCTCTTGGGCTACCTTCGGATGCACGCCCCCCGCCGCGAGGTTGCTGGCAAACTGGCCTCTCAGGGCGTGGAAGTCGAACACCCGACCGGAACGGTCCCGGTACCGCAGGAAGTCCGTCTTACGCCGTTTCTGGCGTTCCTCGCAGGTCCTGGCAGCTTTAACCCATTCCTTCCGAGCTGCCACAAGATCCGCTCGAAGAATCTCCGCGGTCCGCTCCGGCACGATGAAGGCCCGGGCATCGGGAAGCTTGCTCTCCAGGTGCGCCTTCAGCTCGGCCGTCGTATCGGCCCGAAGGGGCAGCACGTCATCACGTCGATGTTTGGAGTA
>CAYOGX010000710.1:0-3570 GCA_964403235.1 uncultured Planctomycetales bacterium
GGGCTACCCGGACGTGCACGTGCGCATGACCTGTCTGCCGCAGACCCTGACCGACATCGCGCTCGCGAAGGGGCGCCCGCCAGGCGGCGGCAAACCCTACGAGCTGGACTGGGCGGTCGCGCACACTCAGGGCCCCGAGCCGCTGACCAGCCGCTTCCTCGACGTCATCGAGTGTTGGGAGGGGCAGCGCCCGGTGAGCGCCATCGAGCCGCTCGACGCGGGCGATCTTCGCATGATTCAAGACATCGGCGAGATCGGTGCGAAGCACACGGGTTTCCCGGCCACGCACGTGGTCAACTACAAGCACGACCGAGATCGTACGATCAACCTCCGCGGGCATTTCCACAACTTCGGTTACCACCACCTGGGGTTGTTCGTGTTCGAGTTCGAGCTGGGCACGATGTACAACACGCCCAACATCACGAGCAAGGAGATCCACGCCTGCCGGACGACGCAGGAGACCGAGGCGATCATCCGCCGGATCATGCGGTGGTGGGATCGGAACCGTCGGCGGGCGCCGGCGCTGTTCAAGCCCTGGCGGCGGTTCCGGCATCCGCAACTGGGCGATGTCGAGATCGGCGGGTTGCTCCGCAAGTACCTGTACAACCCCACGCCGGCGGAGTTGGCCACGATCGCCAAGCACACCTACCGGTTCACGGTCGATCACGCGGCCAAGCATCCGTGGATGCGGATCGAGGACGTGACCGTCGACGCGGTGGCCCGTGGCGTCTGCCGCGTGCGGGCGCGGATTGCCAATCGGGGCGAGTTGCCCACGAACGTCACGCACAAGGGGAAATCGTTGGGGCGGATCAAGCCCGTCGGTGTGCAGTTCCAGGTGGGCGAGGGCGCGCGTGTGCTCAGCCGTCAAGCGCACTACGATCTGGGCCACCTGGCGGGCCTGACCGGCGGACGGGTGCTGGAGTGGTTCGTGCAGATCCCGCCCGAGGGGTCGGTTTGCACGATTCACGTGCGGGGTGGCGCGGGCGGGAACGTGAACAAGATGGTGGCGCTGGGGGCTGCGCGAAGCGGCTCCGGTGATTAGCAGATGGGCTAACAACATGGAGGCTAGGCGAACAATGCGAACAGACAAGATCGTGATCGGGCGTATGGATTCATTGTGTCTGGTGATCGGGTGGGTCGTCGTCGGCGCAGTGGGCTGCGCGACCGCGACGGCGGAGACGCGCCAACTGGTCGTTCAGGCGGGCGATTGTGATCGGGCGCTGGTGCCGATGTGCATCGACGCGCCGGCGGGGATCACCGATCCCAAGCTGACCGACGCCGGGACCGGCAAGGCCGTCGCGTGTCAAATCATCGACGGCAAGTTGTGGTGGATCCTCGACAAGCTGCCGGCGGGCCAGAGCAAGACGTATCGCGTGGCGTCGGGCGGCAAGGCCAAGCCCGTCGTTGAGGTCCGCGACGGCGAAAACAAGTATGACGTGACCATCGCGGGCAAACCGTTCACGACGTGTTGGTACGACCCGAAGGAGATCCGCCCATACTGCTATCCGTTGTTCGGGCCGAACCAGGCGCGGATGACGCGGGGCTACCCGATGGTCGGTGATATCCCTGGTGAGCGGCACGACCACCATCACCACCGCAGCTTCTACGTCGCCCACGGGGAGTTCCGCGACGACAAGGACAAAGACAAGAAGTACAACTTTTGGCACGAGCCGAGGGACAAGGAGGGCAAGCCGGCAGTGGACCGATGGGACCGGCAGATCCTGCGCGAGGTCGTCCGGGCCGAGGGCGGGCCGGTGGCTGGCGTGGTCGAGATCCTGGTCGATTGGACGGCCGCGTCGGGCAAGAAGATCCTCGAGGAGAACCGGCGGCTGACGATCTACGCGATTGACGGACCGGCGCGGATCGCTGACCTGCGAGTGGCGCTGCGGGCCAAGTACGAGGACGTCCATTTCCTCGACACGAAGGAGGGCGGGATCTGCTCCCTCCGCCTCGCGCCCGAGATCCGGGAGAAGAAGGGGACTCACGGCAGCGGCGGCGGGTTGATCACCAACAGCAACGGGCAGGCGACCGCGCGCCGGGCGTGGGGCAAGAAGGCCAAGTGGGTGGACTACAGCCGCATCAAGGGCCAGCAGTATGGTATCACCGTGTTCGATACGCCCGGCAACCTGAGGTACCCGACGCGGTGGCACGTTCGCGACTACGGGCTGTTCACGGCCAATCCGTTCGGGATCCTCTGCTTCGACAAGGCCAGCGGCGAGCGGGGTGACTATGACCTACCCAAGGGCAAGGAGCTGGTGCTCCGCTACCGGTTGTACCTGCATGCGGGGGACGTCAAGGCCGCCAAGGTGGCGGCGCGGTACGAGGACTATGTCAATCCGCCGAAGGCGATGTGGAAGTAGCACCGCGCGTTTGGGTGCGTCAGGGGAGTCACCATGCGACACATCAGTCGAGTCAAGCAGATCGGCGTATTGTCCGTTGTCGTCGTTGGATTCAACGCGCGTGCCGTCGCGGGGTCCGATCGCACGCTGACCGACGGCAAACCGGCCGCGGCGGGTATGTCGGCCGAGAAGCTCACCGAGGTCGGCAAGGTGATGCAGACGTGGGTCGGTGAGAAGAAGCTGCCGGGCGGCGTGGTGTTGGCCGCACGCGGTGGCAAGGTCGTCTTCCGTCAGGCCAAGGGGTTGGCCGACGTCGATGCCAAGCGGGCGATGACCGTCGACACGCCGATGATGGTGGCCTCGATGACCAAGCCGATCACGGCCACGGCGGTCATGATGCTGGCCGAACAGGGCAAGCTGTCCATCGACGATCCGGTCGCCAAACACCTGCCGGGATTCAGGGACCAGAAGCTCGAGGACGGCGGTACGGCGAACATTACGATCCGACAGCTCCTCTGCCATACCTCGGGCATGAGCAACGTGGACAAGCGCGCCTACGATCCCGTCGAGCCAGCCGGCGACGCGACGGTGCTCAGCGCGTTCGTTGACGGTCTGGCCAACAAGCCGCTCGAGTTCAAGCCGGGCGCCAAGTTCCAGTACAGCAGCAACGGGTACAGCGTGCTCGGCCGGATCATCGAGGTCATCAGCAAGCAGACCTGCGAGCAGTTCGTCCAGCGGTCGATCCTCGGCCCGCTCGGCATGAAGCACAGCACGTTCCGAATCGATGAGGCGTTGACCAAGCGGATGGCCGTGCCGTACAGCCGGACGCGCGACGGCGAGGTGGGGAAGGTCAACGCGTCTGCATCGTCGTGGCTGGTTCGGCTCGACGGCAAGCTATCGCCGATCTACCCGGCCGGCGGGTTGGTCTCGACCATCGACGACATGGCCGTCTTCATGCAGATGTTTCTCAACGGCGGCGCGTACGGCGGACGGCGATACCTCAAGACCGACACCGTCGAGCTGATGACGAAGAACCACACCCCGGGGTCCGAAAGCGGCTGGGGTCTGGGCTGGAGCAAGTACTATAAGGTGCACGCGCCGATCGGTTCGTCGCCCCGACACTACAACCACGCCGGGATGGTCGGGACGTACGGATTTGTCGACCCGGCCTTCGATCTGATCGTGCTGCTGTTTCAGCAGATCGACCTGCGGGCCCACATCGCCGAGGACA
>CAYOGX010000711.1:0-3568 GCA_964403235.1 uncultured Planctomycetales bacterium
GTCGTGCCGAGCGAAGGTGGGCCGCTGTCCTCGCTTTCCCCGAGTATCGTTGGGATAGGCGCCGTAGCCTTCGTGATGCTGTACGTTGACTACCGCGTTGCGAAGCTGAGGATTTCGATGGTGAAGAGTCGCGACTTGGTGACCCCGCAAGACCAATTGCAGCAGGACTAGACCGGTGGGTCGGCGGAGTCTAAGGAGGCGCTCTACCCCGTAGAGCTGGACAAGGAGACCTCACGTGCTCTGGTTCCTGTCGAAATGCAGTCCACTGTCGTTGGTTAGCGTCGGGGGTCTCTTGGCGGTCTGCGTTGCCACCTGGGGCCCGGTCATGGCGCAGGACAGCCAATCCTTGGCCGACCACGTCAGCGCAGCGAGGTCCAAGGCCCTTGAGGGGAAGAACTGCGCGGACCCGGATCAGAAGCGTGTCAAGTTCAAGGAGGCGCTCGATCTGGCGATGGGCGCACTCAATGACGCTGCCAACAGCACCTGGGATCGCGACGATCACCGGCAGTTGCTCAAAGAGATGGGCTTTAGTTGGATCGGCAAGCTGTCCACCGAGCAGCAGAGGGCGTGGCTCAATACGCATGGCCCGACGGCGAACTCGCCGAGCGGTCGGCTGATGATGGCCTTCGTCGAGTGGAAGCTGGGCAGCAAGGTGATCGCCCTGGTACGGCTGGGGTCGATCATCTCGGGCTCGCCGGATTCGGTGGCCAGCGAGACGGCCATCCAGCTGATTCTCGGGATTCATTATTATCGGGGTGATACGCGCTCGTTTACCAAGGCGCTGAACCAGTTCGTCGACATAGCGCCGAACAACCGATCGAGCGCGTGGGCGTTGTCCTTCTACACGTGGAAATCCTGCCAAGACCGCAAGCCCGAACAGGCCTACGAACTAAACACCCGCGTCATTGAATCCAAACCGGGGACGTTGGCGGCCCAGGCCGGTGAGAAGCTGAACCAGGTGATGGTCGCCATCGAGGAGGGCGAGTTCCGCACGGCCGTGGACATCATGGCCGGCTTCCCGGAGCACTACTTCCGGGAGACGCTGGCCGATCAGATCATCGACACGTTCCTGTTAAACGTCGACTTCAGGAGCATCGAGAAGAGCAAGGCCGCCTTGACGCGACTGATGCAGACCATGACGGAGGTGGCCGAGAGTCACCCGACTCGACATTTCCGCCACCTGGCCAAGTGCGTCAAGGCTCGCGTCTACGAGAACCAGAGGAAGGTCACCCAGGCGGTTGCGCTGCTTGAGGAGGTGTTGGCCAAGGAGACAGGACCGCTCAGGCCGTTCGAATCCTACACGCTGTCGCGCATCGGCCGACTGCTTCGGGCCCGCGACCCTCAACGCGCGATCGGGCATCTGGAACGCTTTCGGAATTCCCACGGCAAGAGCGCCGGCGCCGAACACTATGTGATGACGTTGGGACGCCTCTACCTCAAGACGGGCAAGCCCGACAAGGCGCTCGAGGTGTTCACGTGGCTCGAGGACCGGCGGAAGCGCGGGGAGACCATCACCGAGAAGAAGTCCAAGACCGGCATCCAACTCGGCCTGATCGCTTCACTTGAGCGGCTCGGGCGCAACGACGAAGCTCAAGCCCTCGCGCAGCAGTTGCTCGCCCCGTACGGGTACGGCAAGGATCCGTCCGACCTGACGCGGACGCAACGGAAGAAACTCGCCTCGCTACTCGCCTCCATGGGCAGAGGGACAGAGGCGGCGCGCTACCGTCCGAAATAGTCTGCTGCTTTAGCAGTTCTCGAACGGCAGCTTCGTGGTGTCGGCGCCCTTGAGGACCTGGTCGAGCTGGACCAGGGCGCGTAGCAGATAGCCCACGCCGTCGGCGGCCTCGTAATAGGGTTTGGCGGGGTGGCCTCGGAACAGGCCCTGGTAGTAGAGCTTGGAGACCGCCTCGGTGGCGACGGTTCGGGCGAATCGCAGATAGTCGGGGTCGCGCGTCAGGGCATGCATGTGCAGGAGGAACGATATCGTTCGGCCGTAGTGGCTGGCGTACGTGCCGTGGCCGATGCGGTGCTTGGCGTAGTGGGCGTACCAGGTCTTGGCGTTGCAGGTTCGGGGCGGCCAGGCGCGGCGGATGCAGTCGGCCCACTGCTCGGCGGTCGCCAGCAGCGTCTCGTCTTTGGTCAGCGCATAGGCATGGGCGTAGGCCTGGGCGGTGCGCATCGGGTGTTCGTAGCCGGCGATGTAGGGCTGCCACATATCGATGTGGCCTCGCGGTTCGTAGGCGGCGTAGCCCTTGGGCACGCGCGGCCCGCGGACGGGGGTGCCGTCGAGTGCGAGACTGCCCCAGAACCGCTTGGCCCGGGCGTCGTAGCCGAGCTTGGCGTAGGCCCTCAGATAGGTCACCGCCTGGTCGCGGAAGATCGGCTCGCGCGTCAGCTCGTAGGCCTTGAGCAGTCGGTGGCATAGCAGGCCCGTGATGGACGTGTCGAAGTGCGAGCCGTCGAAACGCGCGTTGCCCGCGTTGGGACGGTTGGGGATCAGGGCGGTCACCGGGTGGCGCGATCGCCAGTAGTAGTTGGCCACCCGTCTTGCGCGGTCGAGCCATTTTGCGTCGCGCGTCTTGGTGTACAGGAACGCGAAGGCGTTGAGGATCTCGCCGCCCGTCATGGCGAAGTCGCAGCCGCGCCGCCCGTCGGCATGCCGGTTGATCTCGCCGGTGGTCTTGTCGATGACGTGCCAGGTCCAGATCGCCTGGATCTCGCGGGTGACGGCCTGGGGGTTGACGTCCCACAGGATGGGCCAGGCGGCCTGTTCGATGTGGATCTCGTGAACGTTGCCGCTGTGGCCGGTCATGACGTCCTTGTGGGCGTCGTAGTGTCGATGGTAGCCCCACCAGAACAGACCCTTCTCGTCGACCAGGTGGGTCAGGTAGTAGCTCAAGGACTTCTTGGCGAACTCGGCGTATTTCGGATCGCCCGTGACCCGCGTCAGCGCGACCATCGTTCGGATCGTGGGCTGGTCCAGGTACAGGTTGGCCCCGCCGGGCCCGCGACGACCCCGCCGGATCACGCGGAATCGTTCGTCCACCGGCAGCGGGTCGGCCGGGCACGTCCGGGTCCGCACGTCGAGGATGTTCATCAGGATCGGGCTGTGGACCTTGCCGTACCGGTCGGTCCCGTGCTTGATGATCAACTCGACGCACTCGCGCGCGTAATCGATGTAGGGCCGCTTCTCTACGTCGTCGGGCCTCAGGTCGCTGTCGAGCGGCTCCGGCCGGCTCACGCTCTCGCCCGATGCCACGGCACACACGGCAAACGCCAGTACCCCACACAGCTTCACGGCAGCTCTGGCACCGGTCATAGACGCCTCCTGGGTCGCGTCGCACGGATCGTCGACCAATACGCCCCCTCGAATGTAGTCGAACGCGGCACGCCTCACCAGATGCACAACCGACGACGGGCACGGGTGCATCCAAGAAACGGTGGCGTTCGTGTGGCATGGTCAAGGGACGACCCGCGAGGGTCGGGCCTTGGCCATGTTGCCAAACTCGCGGCCGGCCTCACGGCCAAGCTCAGCCTCGTCCCTCGGCTTCGCTTGACCGTGCCACCC
>CAYOGX010000712.1:0-3567 GCA_964403235.1 uncultured Planctomycetales bacterium
GTCGTCTTTGAGGGGCATGGCGGGTTGGTCGGTAGCCTGGTGGGCGTTGAGATCCTCTCGGCCACGGACCTGACGCTTCACGGACGGGTATCCGACAAGATCTGACAACCTCTTCTTGCCCTTACATCCTTACCTGAAAGACGTTATGCGATTGGGGCCCCGCGGACGCTTTTTGTGAACCCCACCGTTGTCAAGGGCGTATAAGTAGCGAAGGACACAAGACAGGCCGCTGTCGAACAGGGGCCTAATGACGAGTTTAGCCCTCCTCCCCCACCGATGACGCCGGGTTCATCGCCGGTCATCGTTCGCATCGGCGGTCGATGTCCGGCGAGGCCCGGCGTCACTTTCTTGGGGTGACAGATCGTTCCAAGCTCGCCCCAAGGCCCGTGGCGCTATCACTCGAGCGTCAGTTCGGCGAGGATCCCCGCGTTGAGAGCTTGTGTGTTGAACAAGACCGAGACATCGGCGGAATACGCGATCAGGTACTCGTATGTCCCTGGTAGAAGCGTCGTCTGCTCTTGCTCCCCTGTGATGACCTCCATCACCTTGGTTTCGGGGCCGAAGAATGAAATCGAGGCGTTCGCGACCGTCTGATTGTTCACGGTGACCTCGACGCGGTCTGGGGTGGCCCCGGCCCTCAGGTCGAACAGGTCAGCCTGTGCGCTTCCGAGCCCCAACGCCGTCAGCAACTGGAACGTATATCGATCCAGACCGAGCGGTGCCAGGGCAACGGCCCGCCTGTTGGCGACCAGCCGAATCAGACGGTCGACATCCACGCCCAGGTCGCGGGCAGTCGTGAAGTCGATCCGAAAACCGCCGGCCGCGTTCGGGTCGGCCGAAAACCTGAAAATCAGAAGGGAATCTTGCCTGTAGTGTTGCCCGATATAGACCGTGCTGGATTCGGCGGTGCCTTGGGTGGGCACGGAGTCCTGAGGGTCGCCGAACGGGGCACCCGTGAACCCGATCTTCTCGTTGAGCAGGTCAAGATCCGGCAGGAATGTGCCCAGGGCGGCATCGGTCGGGTACGACGCGAGTTGAGCGTTTTGTGACTCCCGGTCCTGCTCGAAGATGAGCTCGATGAGCCGTTGGCCGCCCAGCGTGAATGCTCGCGTCACCGGGATGGAATAGACCCGACTGACGACATTGGGCTCGAGGTCGTACTGTAGTGTGACCCCCAATTGGCCGAACGTCACAATCGTTTCCTTGTCCTGGGGATCATATCCGCCGAAGGTGCCGATGGCCCGGAAGGAGGTCTTGTTGATGAATCCGACGCCGAGTCTGCCCCGCCGCTCGCCGTTATTCAAGCGAGCGACGTCGGCGTTGATCAGTATCGCGTCGCCCAGCGGCGCGGTGGCATTCAGAAAGGCCTGCGCCGTGCAGCCCAGCGCAATCACGACGGCGACACCCGCCGAGCATACGAGCGCCGCCATACCTATACCGCGCTTGGCCGCGGGATCGTTGCGGATCATCCTGCGTCCCTCGCTCGAGACGGGGATTGTGGGGCAATAACCCCCTACTTTACACGTATAGTCTCTCAACGCCCGGGGGTCAACGGTCCTTGACAGGATCGACCGAATCGGCTTGTCGGCTACAGTCGATTTGGCCCACTCCGCGCGCTGGCTTGTCGGGTCGAGGCCCATAGCTCTATTAACGGCAAGGACTTGGACTACCAACCCACTTGACAGACCCCCGTGAGGCGCGCTAGGATGGCACAAGGTGATCGAGCCCGTTTAGCAGATGGACGTCCGGCCCGGCAGCGTCGGCGTTTCGGTGGCGGGCGGCTGTCGAGATCAAGGATCGGTCTGATGGTACTACACCAGCAAGGACGCGCGCGGACGACGGGGCGCTGGACCGGGCTGACCCTCACGGGTTGGGTGCTCTTGGGATGCAACCTGAACGCGACGTTGGACGAACGGTATCCCTGGCCTACACCGACGGCGTTGGTGATCTGGGCGGTCGAGCCAAACGCCAACCAGGTCCTCGGCTATGACGGGGACCCGCTGACCCTCCGGTGGAACGTGTCGGTGCCCAACGGCGTCGAAGCCAGGGTATCGCTGCGTCTCGTGCCGCAGGACGCGAACCTTGACAGCGCGTCACTGGCTTCGGGGATCATACCGGTACCCGGCGGGGCAGCGGATCAATGGCCGTTCTCCGGTCGGGACACCAACGGCGAACTCGTACCAGCACAGGTCTATCAGGTCGAATACACCATCGATGACGGCGCGGGGACCAGCCACACGACGACATCCACCGGTTCGATCACGGTGCCGCTGCGGTTCACCTCGCCGGCGGAACATACGGAAATCGATCTGGCTGCGCTGCAATCGGAGGGTCTGAACATCGAGTGGGAGGGGATGGCGTTCGCTACGCCGGGTGACATTGGCATCGAGCGTCTCGACGTGGGCCTGAGCACCGACCCCAATTCGCCTAACGACATCGTTTGGGTGAATCGTGGGGCCGATTTCTTCTTGGGCATGAACTTCGGCTTGAACTCGCCGTTCACGGGAATGGTGTTTGATGAGACCGACCTCGACGGGGATGACGCGAACAGCCACCTGATCGAGCCGGACAGCTACGCCATCGTCGGTAGGGTGACGCCCGCGGGCGGCGGGCAAGTGCGGTTTTACGTTCAAGGGCCTGCACGCGTGACCATCTTGCCCGATCCCAATTCGTAGGCTCGAGGCACGATGGGGTCGCCGACGGGGCCCTGACAGACACACGAAGGCGAGCGACAGAGAGACGCGACGATGCCGACGTTTTTCACCAGACGTTATGGTCGACCGGGCGAGCAAGTCTCGACGGTCGAGAAGATTATCGGCGCGGTCATTTTGCTGACGCTCGCCAGCCTGGGCGTGACGGTCGGCTGGGCCCTGACGGTCCGCAGCGAGGGCGAGAAGGCGACCGGACCTTCGCTGGTCGACACAACCCCCGACAGCCGTCCGCGAGCGGCGTCCTACAGGCCGTTCGATCTGCCCAAGCTCGAGAAGGACGGTTGGACCGGGCCCCAGTCCGTCGAGTCCTTCAGTCCCGAAACGGTCCATCAGAAGATCAACGGTCGGGACGGGCTGTATCTGGCCTATGGCATGGTGGGGATGACGTTCGGCACGTACAAGCACCCGGCCGACGAAGACCGCTACGTCGACGTCTATGTCTATCACCTGGGGCGGGGGCTCAACGCGTTCGGCTGCTACAAGGCCGAGTTCGCCGAAGGCATGCCCCCCATCAAGACGGGCCGCGGCGGCTACCGGGCTGAGCAGAGCCTGTTCTACTGGACGGGCGACCACTACGTGCAGCTCGTCGCGGGCGACACGGTCACCGATTCGGACGCGGGCGTGTTGGGCCACTTGGCTGAGCAAATCGCCGGCAAGATCAGCGACGACGGGGCAGTGCTGTGGGGCGACGCGATCCTGCCCAAGGCGAACCGTAAGCCCGACAGTCTCGGCTACGAGCGGGAGAACGGATTCAGCCTCGACTTCTTGACCGAGGTCTTCCGGGCCGACTACACCGACGGCGACGCGGAATACACGTTGTTCATCCATCGCGCCGCCAGCCCCGCCGCGGCCCGGG
>CAYOGX010000713.1:0-3565 GCA_964403235.1 uncultured Planctomycetales bacterium
GTCGACCAGGAACCCCTCGAACTGATGGAACGTCGTTTCGTGCGAGGCGTCGACGGTTTCGTTTCGGAAACACCGCCCGGGCACGACCACCCGAAGCGGCGGGCCGTACTTGCGCATCGCCCTGACCTGCATCGCGGACGTGTGCGACCGGAGCACCAGCCCGTTGGTCAGCCAGAACGTGTCCTGCACGTCGCGGGCCGGATGCCACGACGGGATGTTCAGCGCCTCGAAGTTGTAGTACTCACTCTCCATCTCCGGGCCGGCCTCGACGATGAAGCCCATCCGCTCGAAGACGTCCTCCAGTTCCCACTGGACGGCTGTAATCGGGTGCACGCCGCCGCGCGGGCGGACCGGTCCTGGCAGGGTCGGGTCGTAGGCGGCTGCCTGTTCTCGTTCGGCATCGGCGGCCTTTTCCGTGCGGGCGCGGCGCTTTGCAGCGAACATCTCGGACAGGCGCCGCTTGGCCTCGTTGGCCAGCCGGCCGACTTGGGCCCGCTCGTCCGGCGGCAGCTTGCCGACCGACCGGACGATCTGCGTCAGGCTGCCTTTCTTGCCGAGGAACCGCGCCTCGACCTGCCGCAGGGCCTCCAGCCCGTCGGCCGCGTCCGCTGCCTTGGCCGCCTTCGCCTCGATGTCAGCCAGTTGTCGCTGCAAATCGCTCATCGTTCGCGCTCTGATAGCCTGTGTGACCGCCGCCACAAGCGAATCAGTAGAATAGGCCCGCACCATCGGCGTTGCAAGCGTCGCGCGTCGTCCTTCCAGGCAGGCCACGCCCGCGTGGCCGCGCATTCTGGCAGCCGTCGGCGGGAAGAAACGACGGCCTTGCCGCATCCAACCACAGAATGAAGGACCCATTGCAAAGCCTGCGACAATTTGACACGCTACTGAAGATGTCATTCCCGAAATGCGATGGGATCGTCTACGCGCAAGGGATCCCCTATTGAAGGAGTCCTACGATGCCACTGGTTACCTCAACCGCACCCACCTTCGACTGCACCGCCGTTGTCGATGGCCAGATCAAGGAGCTCACCTGGCCAGAACTCCATGAAGGCAAATGGCTCGTCCTGTTCTTCTATCCGTTGGACTTCACGTTCGTCTGTCCGACGGAGATCATCGCCTTCAGCGAGGCGCACGAGAGGTTCGCCAAGCTCAATGCCAAGGTGGCGGCCGTCTCGGTGGACAGCCAGTACACGCACCTGGCCTGGGTCAACACGCCGCGCAGCCAGGGCGGGCTGGGCAAGGTGACCTTCCCCCTGATTGCCGATCTGGACAAGAACATCGCGCGGGCCTACGACGTCTTGCTCGACAGTGGCGTGGCGCTTCGCGGGCTGTTCCTGATCGACCCGGAGGGCGTTGTCCGACAGGCCACCGTCAACGATCTGCCGGTCGGGCGGAACGTGGATGAGGCCCTTCGGCTGATCGAGGCGTTCCAATACGTCGAGAAACACGGCGAGGTCTGCCCGGCCAACTGGAAACCGGGCGAGGACACGATGAAGCCCGATCCGGTCGGCTCGCAGACGTACTTCAAGTCACACGGATAGCGGCGGTGATCGGGTTTGACGTTCGCTCGTCCGAACGCGGACCGACGATCCGCCGGCGTCAATCCGCGCTCGACTCGGTCGCTTGAGCCAACGGGCGGATCTTGTCCAGCCGCCAGGGGCTGACGACGTCCTGGTTCTCCTCCAGCAGGTCGAGCAGAATGTCCAGTCCTCGCATGACGACCTGAGTGCACCGGCGAAGCGACCGCCGATCGAACTTGCCGCCGGTGTGGTCGCGGCATTGAAGAAAACCGTTCACGTCCTGAAACCGATCATGGTATTCCCGGCTGAGCCGATACGCGGGCGGATTGCCCGCCTTGGCGTCGGTTCGGCCGTGCAGCAGCCCGATCGCCATCACGCCCCCGGTGACGCAGCCGCACAGATCGCCCGCCTCGCCGATGCCCCCGCCGAAACCAGAGGCGATGCGGGCCAGGTCCGGATCGACCGCGCGTGCCCAGGCCCGTGTGGCCAGGCTGAACATGATCTCGCTGCAGTGGTAGCCGCCGCCGAACATGCGAGCGGCCTCGCGGATGAATTCCTTACGAACGCGGTCGTGGGCGTTCACGGTGCATGCCTCCTTACGTGATCGGATTGATGCCGGCACAGCACCGCTCGATTCATCGCGCCACCAATCGCCTCAGCTTGGCGAGATTCATCTGATCAAGGTCGCGGCCACGCGCGTCGGTGCCCTTCGGCGTCTCGAGAATCTTGGGTACGCGAGCCAGTCTAACGTCGTTGACGAGCAACCGAAACGCCCGCAGACCGAGTTTGCCCCGTCCGATGTGCTCGTGGCGGTCGACCTTCGAGCCGAGCGGGCGCTTGGAGTCATTGACGTGAATACATCGGACGCGGGACAGTCCGACGTGTCGGCCTAGCTCGGTCAGGGTCCTTTCATAACCCGTCGGGGTACGGAGCTCGTACCCGGCTGCGAAGACATGGCAGGTATCGAAGCAGACGGCGATTCGGCGCGGGTGCTCGGCGCGAGCGATGATTTCGGCCAGGTGCTCGAATCGCCCGCCGACGCCGTGGCCCTGGCCGGCTGTGGTTTCCAGGAGGATCCGGACCCCGCTGTCGGCAGTTCGTTCGCAGACCCGGTCGAGGGCCCGGACCACCTGCGAGATGCCCACCTCGACGCCCACGCCCCGGTGCGAGCCCGGATGGAGGACCACGTCACGGATGCCGAGGGTCGCACAACGGTCGACGTCCTCGGCGAAGGCATCGACGCTTCGTCGCCACATCGTCTTGTCGGGCGAGGCCAGGTTGATCAGGTACGTCGCGTGGGCGATGACGGGACGGACGTCGCGCCCGCGTCGCAGCCGCCGCCACCGGCGGACGTCGTCCTCGGTCAACGGTGGGGCCGACCACTGCCGCTGGTTCTTGACGAAGATCTGGAGACAGTCGCAGCCGACGCGGCGTGCGGCCTCGAAGGCGTTGTACACCCCCCCGGCGATGGACAGATGGGCGCCGAACCGCTGCTGCGCCAGTCTGAAGCGTTGTTCGTCATGCCGAAAAGACCACGTGTGGCCACGCTGGATCACATGAGGGTTGACAATCCGTGCCGCGAGCCGCTTAGCTACTCGTGTTCCGGCACTTCCTACAGGAGCCCAGATCATGCCCACGTTCACGACGATCGATCTGTCGCGTCTGTACAACGCTACCCTAGAGAACAAGCCGCCGCGTGGCAAGAAACGCAAGCCGTGGTCGGCATCCGCGGAGGAGGAGCTCGGCCGCCTGCCCCGCGGGCGGTCTCGGTTCTGGGGGATCCGGTTCAAGCTGGGCCCTAAGTCGCCGCGTGCCAAGGCCATGATGCTGCTGCCGGCCAAGGACAAGACCGAGATTCGCGTCCCCGTGAACCGCAATGCCCGCTACCTGTGTTTCGTCCATGGCTGCGATGCGCCGAACGACCCAGCCATGACCTATCTCGGTAACACGCTGGCCGAGTACGCCATGGAATACGGCGACGGCCAGGAGCACATCCAGCCGATTCGGGCGGGGTTCGAGATCAACGCCCTGCGCGTGACGTGGGG
>CAYOGX010000714.1:0-3564 GCA_964403235.1 uncultured Planctomycetales bacterium
TCGGGCACGAGCGGCAACCCCGAGCTCATAGACGACACGGATGACGACGGCGTCTATGACATGTACGAGATCTTCTACAACGACAACCTGTCGCTGGATCTGAGCGCCGATGACGACGGCGACGATCAGACCGCGCTCGAGGAGTTCGGTCATCGGAGCGATCCGTTCACTTCCGATGCGATCTGGGACATTCCCTACTTCACCGACTTTGAAAGCGCGGCCGCGAATGAGTTCAACGACAACAGCTACCGCGGGATGACGTCGGCCGGGAGCGTGTCCATCGCCGGCAGCGGCGTGGAGGACGGAAGCGCGCAGAGTGTGGGCATCGCCACCGGCAGCGTGTCCCTGGCCCTGGTGGACGCCAAGAACACGAACGTCTGGGTGCAGATGTATATCAAGCCGATTGCGCTCGATGACACGCCCGGCGCCCTGGGCTCGAACCAGACCGTGGGGATCTGCCTGCTGACCGACGGGTCCCTGCACGCGTACTCGGGCAGCGACTGGACGCAGTGCAACGAGGTTGCCGGCCTGCCGACCAACGACTGGCTCGGCATCTCCGCCCACCTGCACTACAACACCACCAAGTGGGATCTGTTCGTGACCACGAACGGGTTTGAGAGCGTGATGAGCAGAGCCCACAGCTCCGCGCTCGACTTCAACGCGATTGCCACGAACAACGGCCTGACCGGGCTCGTGGTGACGAACAACTCCGCCAGCACGATGTACGCGGACGTGATCGCCGTCAGCGACGGCACGACCGACACCTCGGGCACGTCGAGCAATACGGCGCCGCCCACGAGATGGTCGGGCCGCTATGCCATGATCGCGGTGCCCTACAAGTACCCGTCCGGGCAGGACGCGTTGGACGAGCAACTCGGCACGGACCTGGCGGCCTACGTGCTGGACGGCGACAAGATCCGGATCTTCAAAGACGGGTGGCAGTCCTACAAGCTGAACAGTGGGGCGTGGCAGTCTGACGGCGCCACGATCGCCCCGTCCAATATGGTCGTCACCCCGACCATGGGCATCTGGCTGCGGCGTATGGGCGGCACGGATATCGCCGCGTTCTTCCAGGGGGACCCGGCGGGCACCTACACCCAGAAGTTGTTCGGCGCGGCTACGTATAACGGCTGGAACTTCCTGGCCGTTCCGCTTAACGTGACGGCCGACGCGGGCAACGACTTCGGCATCGCAACCGGACTGGGCACGGGCGATTTCGCCAGCAAGTACCAGAACGGTTCCTACTACGAGCTGTGGTACGACGGCAGTAGCTGGCGCAACGGCCGGGATGTCGTGAGCAGCTACACCATGACCGGCGATTGGTGGTACAAGCGCACCGGAAGCGGCAGCGTGACGAACGTCTGGAACGGCAACTAAGCTCAGACCAACGAAGCGAGGGGTAAAACAATGAAGAGAGACCGTACGATCGCGAGAGGCAAGGTGTTCCTTGGGACGGTGGCGTGGGGAATCGCCGTGGCCCTGCTCGTGGGACAGACGGGCTACGCGGCCCTGACCGGGTCCGAGGCGGATTCGCTCCCGGTGTCCGAGCAGGAGGGCGCAGTCAGCTATTCGCCCACCGATGAGGGGCTGACGGTGACCTTCGCTTCGCAGAATCCGGACGCCGTGCCCGGGTTTTCGCAGCTGAGCATCGAGGCAGGCGTGGGCGTCGCCGGTGGCGCCTTTATCGGGAACTACGTCGCCAGCGGCGTCAAAGGTGTACAGTTCAAAATCAAGGGCGACGGGCATTTGCCGCGCGGGGCCTACATGGTGCTGAAGAGCGCCAATGGCCGCGAGTGGTACAACCGGAACGTCGAGGTGTCTGCGGTTGCGGACGAGTGGACGGTCAACAACTTCGCGTTTACCGTGGAAGCGGGCTGGGACCGGAACGACCGTCCGGGGGTGGACAAGGCGGCCATGCTGGAGTCCGACCTGGGGAACGTGGCGGCGATTGGAATCGCGATTGCGCCTGAAGGGTTTGAGGGGCAGTCCTACACGGTTGCCCAGCTTCAGCTCGTGGACGAGAACGGCCTGCTTTCGCCGCCGGCCGATCTGACGCCGCTGGAGGAGGCCCTGCTGGCCCGGTTCGGCGTGACGAGCGCCGACGATCTGACCTCCGGCCAGGCTGCCGAGGACACCGACGGGGACGGGATGAGCGACCTCTACGAGATCCTTTCCGAGTACGATCCGGTGTTTGCCGATTCCATCTTTCTGGCCGAGATCGTGGATGCCAGCGAAATCGAAGGCACCACGGTTAAGTGGGCCTGCGTCGCCGGCGCTACGTATACCGTGTATCGCACGGGCGACCTGAGTTCCGCCTTCGGCGCCGTGGCCGCGGGCACGGACCTGGTTGCCGCCGAGACCGGCTACATGACCTTTACGGACGGTGAGGCCACGGGGGACGGGCCTTATTTCTACAGGATCATGAGGACGGAATAGAGGAATAGTCAGAATAACCGTGCTCGACTCGGGGGAGGTATAGGCATGAGAAGTGCGAAGGTACAAGTCGTCCTGGCGGCGGTCGTGGCGGTGATTTGCGGCAGCGCAATGGCGGTTACGATCGTGGAGGACACGTGGGGTGGTGCCGAAGGCGGCTGGGACCACCGGACGGAAATGGGAAGTCCGGGTACGACGCTGTACAACCCGACAAACTTCTCCGGAGAGGGCGCGTTGGGTATCGTCGGCGGGGACGGGTTTGGCGACCATCGTTCGTCCGTATATACGGACGACGCTGATTTCGTCGGCCAGTGGAACCAGGCGTCTGGGCCGGACGGCGGCGGCACGATGGGGGATGGCGACGACACGGTTCGTCGGATCGTGTTCGATTTCTACTCGGAGACCACCAACGCCGGACTGTTGAGGCTGTACTTCATAGGCGGGGCGAGCGACTACGTGTGGTATTACGACCTGACGCCGACGGTTCTGGGATGGCACACCTACGAGGCCAACATGCTGGCCGAAGGGCCGTTTGGCGGGTGGTACAGTCCGGCGCAGGGCGCGTCAGGGCTGCTGAATTCCACGCTTTGGAATGACCTGGCCACGGTGGATGAGGTGGGGATCTACCTGGCGTATCAGCCGAATTTCGAGAACCAGATCTATGGGATCGATAACTTCGAGCTGAACGACGAGTATCACACGCCGGAACCGGGGACCGTGGCAGCCTTAGGCTTTGCACTGGTGTCGCTGGCGATCGTATTCCGCAAGGAGCTGAACGGGAAGTTGGAGCACCTGAGACAGCTCGTCGGCGGGTAGAAAGAAGCGTACGAGAAATTGCGCGGGAAGGCCCCGCTGCCAAGCCGGCAGCGGGGCCTCTTTCTTTGGTGAGCGGGAGATCCTGTCGATCCTGTTAATTCTGTCAGGAGAGTCCGTAGATCAGGGGCGGCCGTCAGTCTTTCCCATACCGGACATCGGCTCGGGCCTTCAGGCGTTCGATAAAGGCCTCAATGGCGCGGCTTCGTTTGGCCTTGCGCAGGGCGGCGATGACGTGGTCCCGGGAGGACGCCGGCTTTCCCCGTCGGGCCAGCACCGCGGCGACCTCGTCATCGGATACCGCGAATTCGTTGGTAT
>CAYOGX010000715.1:0-3563 GCA_964403235.1 uncultured Planctomycetales bacterium
AGCCAGACGATCAACTTGATGCCATAGGATAGTCCCACTACCAGGACCGCCATCTTGACGGAGTTGACGACCTTGACGTTTCGCTCCCAGAACGACGGCACAGGCGGGACCAGGATGTCTGCGCACCGCGTGTACAGGCCGGCCAGCTCGCGCTCCAACGTCGCTTGACGCTTGATCGCGAAGACGATGTTCTCCGTCATCATGATCGTCACGTCGATTTGCTTGCGTTCGGCGTCGAGTTGATCCTTCATGCGGAGGAAATGCGCGAACAGCCGCTCATAATCGGCCCGGTCGGCCCGTTCGATCCGCTCCCGCAAGGCCTGTTGGATCTTGTCGAAGTTACCCAGGCTCTGTTGGAGGGGCTGGATCTTGCCGGCCTCCGCGTTGCTGCGTTCTTCAAGGTCATTGGCGCGGACGCGGGCGTCGTCCGCCTGGGTTCTGAGCCTGGCCGCTTGCTGGCGGCGTTTCTCCTCGGACTCCTCGCGGCGCGTCGCACGCAGTTGCTCGAGGTTCTTCTTGGTCGCTTCGACCCGTTCGGCCAGTTGGGCGAGTCCTTGCTTCTCCTTGCCGGCCCGCTCTTGCAGCTTGGCCTCGTCCAGCCGGCGCTTCTCGTACCCCTCGACGCGTTGCCAGTACTCGCGGTCGTTCTCCAGGTCCGTTGTGTCCCGCCCCGCGGCGGTGGCCCGTTTCAGCCCCGCTTCGATCTGCTGCAACCGATCGCGGACGTCGCTGAGGTGGTCCCGCGCCTTCGCCGCGAGGTCGGCCGCCAGCCGCTTCTTGTTGTCGGCGTCCTCCTGCTCGGTGACCGGCGCGGGGGCCGTGCTTGTCGTTGTGGGTCCGGTCGTGGCGGACTTGCCCAACACCTCGCCCGCGGCGGCGAGCTTGGCCTCCAACAGCGCCTGTTCGGCGTCGAAGCTGGCGCCTTTGTGCCGGTCGGCGGCGGCCTCGGCCAGCAGCGCCGACCGCTCGGCCTCGAGCGAGGGTTTGGCCTGATCGTCGGCCTTGTCGATCTGATCGGTCAGCGAGGCGAGGCGTTGCCCGCGGGCCGTCTGGCCCTTCTCAAGCGCGACCCGATCGCTCAGGACCTTGCTGAGCTGCGATGTGAAGGCCTCGACGTCGGCGGGTACGAACGTGGCCTTCTTCCGCTCCCGGCCCTCGCGGAACTGCTGGTGTTGCTGCCGCAGCCCTTGGGCATTCTCGCACGCGTCCAACGCAGCCTGCCAGGCGGCCTTGGACGACTCGAGTTGCGACAGCTCCCGCTGCAACGCAGCCCGCTCCGACACCAGCCGTTCCTTGCGCTTGGTCAGCTCATCGGCGGAGAGCGACCCTCGACGGGCCTCAAGATCCTTCAGCTCGGTGGGGATCGCCGCCAGGCGCTTCTCGAGCGACGGTCTGCGGTCGGCGAGGGTCCTTTCCGAACCTGCCAGTTGAGCCTCGAGCGCCTGGCGGCCCTCGATGGCCGGCGCGGACGACGTCGTCGGCTCGGACGCAGCACCCGACATGACCCCGACGCCCCCCACGACAACCACCGCGATGTGCAAACGTGCCAGGAGCATTCCGGATCGCCTCTCGTTCTCACGTGCGCCGCGCCCCAGAGGGGACATCCTACCTCCGGGTCCTTCCGTCCTCAACGTGGGCCGGCGCGCGATCGTGCACCGCGACTCAGCTCAGCTCGAAGGTCTCGCCGGTGGCGGGGATGGTCACGTTCTGGAATCCCGATTCCGTGAGCGTGGTCTTGAGGGCCTCGCACTGGTCCGGCTCGCCGTGGACGAGAAACGCGTGCTGGCAGTCGCCCGCCAGCGGGGCCGTCATCCGGCGTAGCTCGTCGGCGTCGGCGTGCGAGCTGTATCCGTTGAGGACGACCACACGGGCCTTCACCGGGTGCATGGTGCCGAAGATCTTGGCCTGCTCGGCCTTTTCGACGAGCCGGCGCCCCAGCGTGTGCTGTGCCTGGAACCCGACGATCAGCACCGTGTTCTTCGCGCTGCGGATGTTGTTCTTGAGGTGGTGCAGGATTCGGCCGTGCTCGCACATACCACTGGCCGAGATGATCACGCACGACGACCGCCGCCGGTGGAGCTTCTTCGACTCTTCCACGTCGCGGATGTACGTGCAGCAGCCGTTCCCGAGCAGGTCGCCCGTCTGCGAGTTGAACAGCCGCGCGTCGCGGTCATAGCATTCCGGGTGCAGCCTGAAGACCTCGGTGGCGTTGACGGCCAGCGGACTGTCGACGAACACGGGCAGCGGGCGCAGTCGGCCCTCCGAGAAGAGCTGGTGCAGGTTGTAGACGATCGTCTGCGTCCGCCCGACGCTGAAGGCGGGCACGATCACCTTGCCGCCGCGCTTGCAGGTGTCGGTCACGACCTCGGCGAGCCGATCCTTCATGTCGGGCACCGGGTCGGTGCGGCGGCCGCCGTAGGTGCTCTCGCAGATGAGATAGTCGCAACGCGGCAGCGGCTTGGGATCTCGCAGGATCGGGACACCGAACCGTCCCAGGTCGCCCGTGTAGACCAGCGTGCGTGACTGCCCGTTCCCCGTGTCGATCCGCAGCCGTACGATGGCCGAGCCGAGCATGTGCCCGGCGTCGACGAACTCGACCTGAACGTTCCGCGCGACGGGAAACGATCGCCCGTAGGGGATGCTGAACATCTGCCCCACCGCCCTGATGGCGTCGTCGCGGCCGTACAGCGGCTCGATCGGCTCGTCGCCGCGGCGGACGCGCTTCTTATTCCAGTAGTAGGCGTCCTCCTCTTGGATGTGGGCCGAGTCCGCCAGCAGCACGGCCGCCAGATCGCGTGCCGCGGGCGTGGCGTAGATCGAGCCGCCAAACCCCTCCTTGACCAGGCGCGGCAGCTTGCCGGAGTGGTCGATGTGGGCGTGGGACAAGACGACGGCGTCGATGTCTTCGGGCGGACACGGAAACGTCGCGTTCTTGACCCGACCTTCGGCCCGACGTCCCTGGAAGAGCCCGCAATCGAGGGCGATGCGGACACCGTCCACCTCCAACAGGTGCATCGAGCCGGTGACTTCCTGCGCGGCGCCGTGAAACGTGATGCTCGGCATCGGGATTCCCTCCTGACGCACTTGTCAATGTCGCGTACGGATTCTAGTGACCAGGGCCCCGGTTGCCAACAACGAAAGAAGCGATGGGTGCCACCCGCAGTGACACTGGCCGGTTCACCGGGCTGGCTTGGGAACCTGCAACGGCTCGATCTCGGCCACGCGGACTTCGCTGAACGTCACCGAGCCGGAGTCGACCAGCAGGCCGATGCGGCCGGTCCGCGGCGAATCGGTCATCGACGTGCCGAAGATCCACCGGTCGTTGATGTACACCTCGACGCGGTGGGCGCGGACCAGGACCCGAAGGTCCTGGGCGCCGGGCGTCATCCGGAGCCCTTGATAGGCGTCGACGGTCTTGACGGTCGGGAGCCTGGTGCCTGCGGCAACGTTAACGACGGCGGCCGTGTCGGTTCGGTGGCTTACCGTTAAGCCCGCGCCCTTGGTGCCGTCCCATCGCCAGACCAGACCGATCGTCTCCGCGCCGCGCGGGTCGACCTTACAGG
>CAYOGX010000716.1:0-3561 GCA_964403235.1 uncultured Planctomycetales bacterium
ACTTTCACCTGGTCAAGGCCCCGGGGCGCGATATGGGCGTCCTCGTCCGCGGGACCTTCACGCCCAGGGGGTGCGACGCGTCGTACCGCATGTTCCCGTATCGCCTGACGAACGTGACGGGAACGACGCGGTTCACCAATGAGGGGATCCGGCTTGAGAATCTCGCCGGCGACCACGGGTCCGGTTTCGTGGTCATCAACGGCCACCTCGATGGTCCGAACTGGTACACGGGCCTGCGGCTGCACGTCGTCGGCGACAACGTGCCGTTGGACCCCGCGCTGTTCAACGCGGTCCCCGAGAAGTTCCGAGACGTCTGGCGGCGGTTCGACACCGTGGGCCTGGCGAACGTGAACGTCCAATTGCGCCGCGAGTCCGGCACGGCCGAGAAGGGCCCCGGCCAATGGACCACCCGCATCCAGGCGGAGCTCGTCGAGGCCTTCGCCCGATTCATCGACTTCCCGTACGGGCTGCGACACGTGACCGGCAAGCTGACCATCGAGAACGACCGGATCGTGATGGATGGGCTGAGGGGCACGCATGGGTCGGCCTCGGTGCAGTTGGGCGGCGTGGCGCGTTACGGGGCTCGGACGGATCGCGAGCTGGAGCTCCGGCTCGAGGCGAAGGATCTGGCACTGGACGACGACCTGGCCGCCGCGTTAGCGGGCGAGGGACGGGACGCGTTCCGCCGCGTCCAGCCGAGCGGTCGGACCGATCTGCTCGGTCGCGTGAGTTTGCCCCGCGGCAGCGAACGCGTCCGGTACGACCTCGTTGCCCGGCTCCGCGAGGCGGCGATCCGGTACGAGTCGCTGCCCGTTCGCATCGATCGGATCCAGGGCACGTTGGCCATCACGCCGGGGAAGATCGAGCTGCTAAACCTCGCGGGCCGTCGCGGCCCGACGCACGTCACCGTCGACGGCTACGTCGAGCGCCGCCAAGACGGCAACCTCGTCGACCTGACGGTCGGTTGCGACCGCCTTCGGCTGGACGAGGACCTGCGCCAGGCCCTGCCGGACGAGCTGAAGAAGATATGGCAGATGCTGACGCCGACCGGCACGATCCGTCTGAGGACCCGTATCCGCCGCGCCGGGTCCGGGGCGAGGGCGGTCAGCTCGCACGACACGACGGTCGACGCGCTGGGCAACAGCATCTGTTACGAAGGCCTGCCCTTGCCGCTGAGCGACGTCCACGGGCAGATCCACATCACCGACGAGCAGGTCGCGCTCCGCACAGTGGCCGGCCGGCATGGCGCCGGGCGCATCGAGTTGAGCGGGCGGATTCCGCTGACGGGTCAAGAACGCGTAGGTCGATTACGGCTGCGCGTCGAGGCCATGCCGTTTGACGAGCCGCTGCGAAGGGCGTTGCCCTGGCGAATCCGAAAGGCCTGGAGCGACATCCAGCCAACCGGGACGTTCAACCTCGACCTCGATGAGCTGACTTATCGCGTCGTTCCGGACAGGCCGAGTGAATGGACCTACCGCGGCCGGATCGACGTCCAGAACGCGTCCTTGAACGTCGGATTCAAGGCGACCGACGTGACGGGCAGCCTGATCGGCGTCGGCACGGCCAACAGTGACGGGTCGGGCATGACCATCGACGCGGACGTCGAGCTGAAGCGCGCCGCCGTCAACCAACGCGTGTTGACCGACGTCACCGGCGGGATGCGTCGCGTGCGGGGCAGCGACGTCCTGGTCCTCGACGACCTGTTGGGTCGGACCTACGGTGGCCGGGCGTCCGGCTTCGGTCGGGTGACGTTCGGTCGAGCCGACACGCGGTACGCCTTGTACATCATCGTTCGCGACATGGTGCTGGGACCTTTCCTGAATTCGACCCGGCCCAGGGACGCGTCGCCGACCAAGGCCAAAGGCACCGTCGACGCGAGGCTATACCTCAGCGGCGTCAGTGGGCGCGTCCCCTCACGTCAGGGCACCGGTGAGGTCCACGTCCGCAAGGCCCAGATGTACAAGCTGCCCTTCGTGTTGGCCATGCTCACCGCCATCAACATCACCATCCCTGACGACAACGCCTTCAACGACGCTCGTACGCGATTCCACCTGCAAGGCAATCGGCTGGTCTTCGACGACATCGAGCTCAGCGGCAAGTCGCTCTCGATGCTCGGCGCGGGATCGATGGACACCGAGAACGAACACCTCGACCTGACCTTCATTACGGGCAGCCCGCATCGCCTGCCGCGCATTCCGTTGCTGATCGACATGGTGCGGGGGGTCAGTCGCGAGCTGATGGAGATCAAGATCACGGGCCCGCTGAGCAATCCGAACATGCAAGGGCGACCACTGCGCAGCCTGCGCGCGACGCTTGAGGCCCTGTTCGGCCCGAAGCAACTACGGGACGGTACTCGTTAGCGGGGAATCGCCCGCTTCGCACCGCAAGCTTGTGTGCCCGGCCGACCCCCAAGCAACTCCGCAGACGGCTCGCGGATGACGGTGTCGTGCTGTTACCGCCAGAGTGCGGGTGGGTCGCAACGACCGCCCTACGTTCTTCGTTTCTTCAGACGCACCCAAAGACGCATTGCCCGATCGCTCAACAGCAGGACCACGACCGTCGAGACAACGGTCGCGGGAAGTCCGAGCCGCTTGTATCCGATGACCGGTACGGCCCAGCAGATGATGAGCCACTGGAAGAAGTAGAAGGTCGTGACTTTGCTGCTCCAACAAAACAGGAGGCGGAACACCGGGTTGGCCGGGACGACACCGGTCAGGACATGGCATACGCAGATCCATGACAGCACCAGGCCGATGACCCACGCGACGATGATCGGCCTGGCGAACGGGTAGCCACCGGCGGGAAATTGCGGGTCCGTGTAGCCGGCGGCAGCCGCAGCCCCAGCAAGGCACACCGCCACTAGCATCGCTCGGCGGAACAAGACGCCGCGACGGGCGCTTGCTGCGAGCCACTGGCCGAAGGCCATGCCCGCCAGCGGATAGCTCAACCAGGGGAAGATCGCGAAGACCACGCCCCTGTGTCCGCCCCAGAGCAGTGACAGAACCCAATCGAGAATCGGCCAGCCGGTCATACGTCCCCAGAGCAGGGGAGACGCAACCGCGACGAGGGCCGAAAGGAGCAGCCAGTGGACTGGCCTCGGCAGGAATCGTCGTATAACAGCGAGGAAGATCAGCGCGGTCCCGGCGAACTGGAGGATGTCCACATTCCAAAACGTTGAGCTGGCCGTATGGGGGGCGATCTCATCGAGCGTGATGAGTCGCAACGTCACGCCGATGGTGATGGGCAGCGTGCCTCGGAGGACGTTCAGGGTGTACCCCAGCGCGAGCAGCTCGAGCCCCCGTCGTATCCCTCTGCCCAGCGTGGCACGTGTGGAGAAGGCCTGCGATGCACCCATCAGGAACATGAACGTCGGTGCAGCAAGCGGAGCACCAAGGAAACGGCCGACGATGCCGAACGCCGTATAGCTCACTTCGGGCGCCCCGTGATACTGCCGAACGTGAGTCATCACCATGAACAGCAGCGCCAGCCCTCGAGCCAGATCCAACGCGGCGACGCGGGATCGATGCGACGATGTATTCGACAGATCCCCCTGTTCGGTCA